>CAZIKD010000070.1:0-8969 GCA_964539725.1 uncultured Candidatus Bathyarchaeia archaeon
GCCTGATCCACTTTCACTCGACTCCCCCATCGCAACAGGTGCGCACGCGTTATAAGCGAAAGTACCCCCCAGCGAATCGATCAAGATGGCCGAGGAAGTAGAGAAGATAGAGCTCGACGGCGTCTCAAGCACAACACTAGCCAAGCTTAGGAAAGTCGGCCTCACCACCTATGAAGCGATAGCAGTAACTCCGAGTAGGGAGATCGAGGATCTAACCGGCATGGGAGCTGACACCGCTCAAAAGGTTAGCCAACTTGCCAGGGATAAGGTCGACCGAGGCTTCATCCCCGCCACCGAGGTTCTGGAGCAGAGAAAGCTTATGATCCGCTGCAACACCGGCAGTCTTGACCTCAACAGAATCCTCGGCGGAGGCATTGAGACCGGTGCTATCACTGAGCTCATCGGAGAATTCGGCTCTGGGAAGACCCAGCTCTGCTTCACCCTTAGCGTCCTCGCCCAACAGCCCAAAGAGCAAGGCGGCTTCGCCAGCAAGGTCTGCGTCATCGACACCGAAGGCACCTTCCTACCAGAGCGCATAAAGCAGATCGCAGAAGCCCGTGGCCTAGACGCAACCACCATCCTACAGAACGTCCTCGTCGCCCGCGCCTACAACAGCGAGCACCAAAGTATCCTCATAAAAAATCTCCCACAAGTCGTTCAAGAAAACAATGTTAAACTAGTAATCATAGACTCGATGATCGGCCACTTCCGCGGCGAATTCATCGGCAGGGGAACCCTAAGCGACCGCCAGCAGAAGATAGGCGCATGTCTAGCGGCCCTACTCCGTGTCTCCCAGGCATTCAACCTCGCTATAGTGCTGACGAACCAGGTACAAGCAAAACCCGACACCGCCTACGGCGACCCCAACAAGCCAACGGGCGGCCACGTCATGGCACACGCCTGCACCCACCGCATCTACCTCAGGAAAGGAAAAGAGAACACGAGGATCGCGCAGGTCATCGACTCACCATACCTACCCGAGGAAAAGGCCCGCTTCGCAGTAGATGCTGCTGGCGTAGTAAGCTGCGAGCAGTAGGGCTACCTTACGAGCTCGAAGGGGCTCTGGAAACCCCTCTGGGCCAACTTCTTCCTGACCTCGTCCTTTAAGGCACCAACTCCCTCGTCGGTCCGGGCGCTAACAGAGAATGCGGGGATCGAAGAACCTAGCCCCTCTTTTAGGGCTTCGATATTGTCCTCTATATAGTCCTTAGGACCCTTGTCTATCTTGTTCAAAGCAACAAAGACGGTAATGCCGAGATCCCTCTTCATGAAGTGGACCATTTCAATATCTAGGGGGATGAAACCTTTCTTGGCGAGGCGTGCTTCTGTCTCGAGGAAGGTGCTAATATTTACAACATGAACAGCTAAGGCGATGCTGCCAGCGTTAAGCTCTAGGAAGTCAAGAATGTTGTCCTTCGTCTCCTCCTCTCGAGTGCGGCTTGAGCGTAGGCTCCTCCCATAGCCGGGCATGTCGACTAAGGTGAGTCCCTCCGCAATGTGGTAACGCTCAATGCGCTGAGTCGTGCCAGGGTCCTTCCCCACATTGACATTGAGGCCCGTAACCGCTCTGATTATGCTACTCTTGCCTGCATTTGGCCTGCCCGTGAATACTACATATTGGTCACCCATGAGAGGTCACGGAAAAAGAAGCGAGGGTTGAATAAAGGCTTAGAGGCTGACCGTGAACTCGAGGCGCTGCGCTAATTCCTTGTACCTATTCCTGATGGTGACCTCGGTCACCTGCGCCTCCTTAGCTATCTCGCCCTGAGTGCGTCGCTCGTCGGTTAACTGGCTGCTTATGTAGATGCAGGCAGCGGCGATTCCCGAGGGACCACGCCCACTTGTAAGGCGGAGGTCTGAAGCCTTCTTCAGTATTCCCATGGCGAGCATCTCCGTATCTCCCGTGAGGGCGAGTTTATTCACGATCTTGCTGATGTAACCATGTGGGTCGACCTGAGGGACGTCGGGATTGAGTTCCCTAAGTAGGAACCTATAGTTACGAGCCGCCTCCTTCTTAGTAATGTTAGCAGCGACGGCTACGTCCTCTAATGTCCTGATAACATTGCATTGGCGGCACGCCATGTAGATGCTTGCGACGGCGACGCTTTGAATGGTACGCCCTCTTATAAGCTGCTTCTGGATGGCGCGACGGTAGATCATGCTCGAGGTTTCAATGACATTCCTTGGTAGGTTGAGTTTGTAGGCTATCTTGCTCATCTCGCTCAAGGCGTGGGCGAGGTTCCTCTGAGTGGAGTCGCTGACCTTGCTTCGTCGCTGCCACTTACGGAGACGGTAGAGCCTGGCGCGTTCCTCTGGGCTAAGACGCCTCCCCGATGCGTCACGGTCCTGCCAACCGATGGTGGTGCTTAGGCCCTTGTCGTGGATAGTCCAGGTTACTGGAGCACCGACACGTGGGAGCTTGTCCCGCTGCTCTTGGTCGAAGGCACGCCACTCCGGCCCTTGATCGATGAGGGTTGTGGAAAGTACGAAACCACACTTTTCACAGACCAGTTCGCCTGAGTCGTAGTCGCGAAGGAGGTTCGTACTACCGCACTCAGTGCAAACAGTCTTGCTACGTAGCGTCGCTGCCAAAGAACCACTCCGAAAGACTAATATAGGGAATCTGGCCGGGTTTATAATCCTTTCTGAAAAATTTTAGAAGGGGCAGAAAGAGGGCATATTTAATTAAACTGGTTGATAAATACTAGCCATTCCATATAAAAGTCGTTAAAATTACCTGAAAGTGCCTACGTTATCTTTTAATGAAATATTAACAGCCCTCACATGAATTCCTGTTGAGGTACATTTATGAGCCTACGGTGCTTCAGCTTCTGTACCTGAGGGTTAACTTGATGGTCAAGCGAGTCTACGACTTCTCTGAAGGCAATAAGGATATGAAGGATCTGCTGGGCGGCAAGGGTGCAAACCTCGCCGAGATGGTAAACATGGGCCTACGCGTCCCGCCCGGATTCACGATAACCACAAAGACCTGTGCTGAGTTCTTCTCAGCGAAGGGAAAATTCCCTGAGGGACTATGGGAGGAGGCCTTGGAGCACCTCAAGGGCGTCGAGAAGGCGACGGGTAAGAAGTTCGGAGACGTGAAGAACCCTCTCCTCTTCAGTGTCCGTAGCGGCGCGCCTCGCAGCATGCCCGGGATGATGGACACGGTTCTCAACCTAGGCATGAACGACGAGGTCGCAACCAGCCTCAGCAAGCTTACCAAGGATGAACGATTCGTCTATGACGCTTATAGGCGCTTCATCACAATGTTCGCCAATGTCGTCATGGGGGCTGAGAGGAAGGAGTTCGATAAGGTCCACGAGATTTGGAAGGAGAAAGAGGGGGCGAAGAGTGACCCTGAACTCAGCGCTAAGGCGCTCAAAGGAGTCGTCGCTGATCAGAAAAAGCTCTACAAGAAGCTCATTAAGAAGGATTTCTCCGAGGATCCCTATGAGCAGCTGAAGCTATCCATCGCGGCAGTTTTCAACAGCTGGAACACTCCACGCGCTATCACCTACAGGAAGATCGAGAACATCTCAGACGACATGGGGACTGCCTGCAACGTGCAGATGATGGTCTTCGGGAACCTCGGAGACGACTCAGGCAGCGGCGTGTTATTCACCCGTGACCCGAGCAGCGGGGAGAAGAAGATATTTGGCGAGCTACTCTTCAATGCGCAGGGCGAGGACGTCGTCGCAGGGATACGCACCCCCATAGGCCTCGACGACTTGAAAAAGGAGATGCCCAAGATTCATAAGGAGTTAGTCGGCATCGTGGAGAAGCTAGAGACCCATTACAAGGACATGCAGGACGTCGAGTTCACCATCGAGAGGGGCATCCTCTATATGCTCCAGTGCCGCAACGCGAAGAGAACAGCGAAGGCAGCGGTCAAGTGCGCCGTCGACATGGTGGGTGAAAAGCTCATCACCGAGAAGGAGGCCATCCTCCGCGTCGAACCTAAGCAGATAGAGCTGTTACTCCACAAGACGATCGACCCAAAAACTGGGAAGAAGGCCATTGCCAAGGGTTTACCTGCCAGTCCAGGCGCTGCAACAGGGCAAGCCGTATTCGTCCCAAAGGAAGCGGAGGAGTGGAAGGCCGCAGGGAAGAAGGTCATCCTCGTGCGCCCCGAGACGACCCCCGAGGACATCGCGGGAATGGTCGCAGCTGAAGGCATCCTCACCAGCAGGGGAGGCATGACAAGCCATGCCGCCATCGTCGCCAGAGGAATAGGCAAGCCTGCAATCGTCGGCTGTGAGGCACTACACATCGACCTCGACAAAGAACTCTTCAAGGTCGGCGAAGTCACCATAAAGAAAGGCGACCTAATCACCATCGACGGCCTCACCGCAGATGTCTACGAGGGTGAGGTCGAATTTATTGAACCAAAGATCGGCGGCGAGGTCGCTGTGCTGCTTGGTTGGGCGGATAAGTATAGACGTCTCGGTATTTGGGCGAACGCTAATGATGAGAAAGACGCCGAAAAAGCCTACGAGAATGGCGCTGCAGGTATCGGACTCACGAGGACGGAGCGAATGTTCCTAGGAGTCGAGCGCGTTGCCCTCGTCCGAGAGATGATCATGGCAGATACCATCGAGGAGCGCCAGAAAGTGCTTGACAAGCTCCTACCCATGCAGAGGAGGGACTTCAAGAGCCTCCTCAAAGCAATGCATGGAAAACCAGTCCAAATCAGGCTCCTTGATCCACCACTCCACGAATTCATGCCCCGCGAGGTTGACATCGTTACGGAGATCTTTGAGATGGAAAAGGCGAAGGCGTCGAAGAAGGAGATCGAGGTGAAGAAGGTTATTCTCGCTAAGGTCCGTCGGATACAGGAAGCGAATCCGATGATCGGGCTCCGTGCCTGCCGAGTCGGCGTCCTCTACCCCGAGATCTACGAAACTCAGGCCAAGGCCATCTACGAGGCGGCCTGCGAGTTGAAAAAGGAGGGGGAGGACCCCCACCCTGAGATCATGATTCCAGGTACCATCACTTGGAAAGAGCTCGCGTATCTGAAGCCCTTCGTTGTAAAAGCATATGATGAGGTAATGAAGAAGACGGGGCAGAAGATAGTCTTCAAGTATGGTACAATGATCGAGATGCCACGCGCCGCCTTGACCGCCGACGAGTTGGCGAAGGAGTGTGACTTCTTCAGCTTTGGCACAAACGACCTGACGCAGACCGGCCTCGGGTTGAGCAGGGACGACGCTCAGGGGACCTTCCTCCCAATCTATGTGGAGAAAAAAATCCTCCCCGACGACCCATTCCAAACTCTCGATAAGAAGGGGGTCGGGGCACTTGTGAAAATATGTGTTCAGTTGTCTCGGCCAGCCAACCCAAAGCTCAAGATAGGTATCTGTGGTGAGCACGGCGGTGACCCTGAGAGCATCTACTTCTTCCACGAGGCTGGTCTTGATTACGTAAGCTGCAGCCCCTACCGAATTCCGGTGGCGCGTCTCGCCGCGGCGAGGATCGCCATACAGAGCGAGTCGAAGAAGTAATCCGATTCGCGCCACCTTAGATAACTAGAAATTCTCAATTTCTTCGAGCGTTTCCTTTTTTTTTGTGGCCTTCGGTGGAGACAGATAGTGCAAACCACCTACAGGAAACCTCATGTATCCAACCCCTGCTATCTACCCCATGTCATACCTCGATCACTGCGGGGTCTATGTAAAAGACCTAGAGCAATCCCTCATATTCTATAAGGATGTCTTCGGGTGGAAGGAGAAGACGCGCTTCGGCTCGGGGGAGGCAAAGATCGCGGTCCTAGATATGGGAAAGGGACTGCTAGAACTCGTACAACGCCCCGGTTCCCCCGGTACACCGCCAAGTGGGAATTGGACCCACCTCGCCATCCACGTCGAAACCTGGGACGTAAAGGTCAAGAAACTCGAAGAAAAAGGAATCGAGCTCTGAAAGGTCACAATGGGTGATGGAAGCCACATCGCCTTCTTCAAGGATCCTAATGGCCACACCGTAGAGATCATGGAGAAGGGACTCAGTCTATGCTAACTATTGTCAGACTATCTCTAGTTTTTCCTCCCTGACTAAGGACATAATAGCTACTGCTGCGACCGAACAGGCGGTCAGGAACCACCACGCAGAGGAATAAGATCCCGTAGTGTCGACTATATAACCGAAGATCGGTGGGCCGACGATGTTGCCAATAAGCAGGATCATTAGGGAGTAACCCATGGCGAGCCCGGCGACATCCTTCTTCACAGACTCGGACACGAGTATCAGGTTCATTCCACCCCAGCCGATGGCTGAAAAACCAAAGGCAGCGAAGATGAGGGCGATAGCCCAGCCGGGCGTATCGGGGTCTATAGCCTGCACAATTACGGAGACGGTGAGCATGATGCACCCTGCCAATAAGAGGGGCTTCTTCCTGCTCCCGCCGAAGACTCGGTCACTCATTACCCCGAAGAAAAGCTTCCCAAGAAGCCCCCCGAAGTTCGTTAAAGCAAGGTAGAACCCGGCGAGGGTTACTGCCAAACCGACGTGCTCCTTCAGGTAGATGATCAAATAGGTGACGAGGGAGTAGTCTACCGCCATAAAGCCGATGCATGAGAGGCTAACCAGCTGGATGTTTCTGTTTAGAATGACCTCACGGATCGTTGCCCATTCGGCGCGGTGAAGCGTAACTTTAGACCCTGTCTCGGCGTCGATCCTGGGAGGTTCTTTGTAGAAGAGGTGGGAGATAACGGCCGCTGCGATAGAGATGAGACCGACTGCAACGAAGCCGAAGCGCCAACTGAAGCCGGCCGCAACAAGCGGGAGGGTCATAGCCGTGATAATACCTGCGACGTTGATCGATGTCTGCTGGATACCCACCGCGGTTCCCCTCTCATTCGGTGGAAACCACTGTAGGAGTGCCTTCGTCGCCACAGCGGGGAAGCAGCCATAGCCAAATCCGCCGAGGAAGAGTACGGCGAAGGCGAAGGGGAGGGAGGTGGCGAAGAGCATCGCGCATATGATGCCTCCCGCTGCGAAGCAGCTAGCCATCAACATTTTTCTCACCCCGAAGCGGTCAATGAGCCAGCCAGCGGGAAGCTGGAAAACCGAGTAACCCAAAGCCCCCGCGGAGATGAGGAGCCCAACTTCGGTCTTTGAGAGGCTCAGCTCATCGACGATGAAGGGGGAGAGAGGAGGAACAGAAGTTCTCACCATATAAACGGCCATGTAGGATAACCAGGCGACCCCGAGGATCGCCCAACGATATCTCGACGGCGAACCGCCTACGCTCTCACCTGATCTAGCCACCGACCCTTCCCCGAATACCGGTTCCCAACGTTGGCCCGGGATAAAATCATTGCCATCTACAGTCACACCATCAACCGCGATCGTTAACAAGGGTTAACTTTTCAGCGGTACTCATTTCCATCATGGAGGGGATTCCCGTCAGGACCGTCGAGACGCGGGACATCCCACAGCTCTCAATCACGTTGGCCCGAGCATTCTTCACCGACCCCGTCCTAGACTGGGCGATGCGTGACGATGAGGGGCGGATGGGCGCCTTAATTAGCATGTTCCGCCACGGTTTGGAAACGGACCTGAAGTACGGGGAGGCCACAACGACGGCTGACCTAAGAGCCTGCGCGATTTGGGTTCCCCCAGAAGCTCGGGATGAGCCACGCTCTCTCCTCGATGATCTCCACATGATCCGCCGATTCATTGGCTATTCCGGTCTTCATAGGACGCGAAGGATGATCAGCATCTTTAACGCCTGCGAGGAGAAACAGCCAAAGAAGCACCACTTCTACCTCGACTTCGTCGGTGTTCACCCAGAGAAGCAGGGGCAGGGATATGCAACCACCCTTCTCCGCCACACACTAACTCGCCTCGACGTAAAGCGTACACCCGCCTATCTTGAGAGCAGCAACATACTAAACAACCCCCTCTACAGGCGCCATGGCTTCGAGATAACAGATGAGATACGCCTCCAGGATGGTCCAACTCTCTGGTGCATGTGGAGGGACCCAATCTAGGAGACGAGAAAACGCCAAATATTCCTTAATCACCCAAGATCAAATAACCTGAAATAACCACCCATATCAAAAAATAAACCGAAAAATTTCCCCAGAAGGAGCCCTCGGCGATCCCTCAAGTGCCACCGACTAGCAAAAAATGTGTTAAAAAATTTATAAAAATGACGCCTTTACGATTTATTTTCAAATATGAATTGCTCCGAAAAGGCATCTCAGAGGCATTTAAACACGCCCGACCCCTTTATCGCCTAAAGAATGGAATAAAATCTGCATAAACACTAGATCAGCTATGATCCAGAAGCCGCCTACATTCGCAGAGGCAATACAGAGGACGCGGCGAAGACTAGAGGAGACCCTCGGTCAAGGTTGCACAATAGATATTTACCGAGCGCTCACACCCGAACACGTCAAGACGATATTATTCGTAGACTCCCAAAAGTTTAGGGAGGAGCTCCAGTATAAACAAGAGGAGGTTCTGATTCACGGCGGCCTTCGAGGTTTCATACTTATACTTGCCCACTGCGGCGACGAGTCACTCGGACTCGCTTATGGCTATGACGAGGGCAAGAACGGCTTCTTCCTCGACACTCTCGCCTCAATAGTAGAGGGTAAGGGGATCGGCAGCATACTAGCGACACTCATTGTCATCCATGCCCTGGAAACGAACCACAGCAACGTCACCCTCTACACCGAAGAGAGGGACGAGAAAGGCCGTCGGCTCAGACGATTCTACGAGCAGATCGGATTCAAATACCTCGGCTCAAAAGAGGGAAAAGGCGATGTTATGCACATGCAACTCGACCAAGATGAGATCGCCACCCTCTACACTAAACATATCGCGCAAAGCGCGAACGGGACTCCGCATCAAGATAGACAAGAGCATTGGGGGGCAACCACCCGACTCCCATTACACACCCAGCTTCGATTTTAAGTACATCCTTAACGACTAAATGTAAATGATATCTATGGAAGTCCTAAAGG
>CAZIKD010000071.1:0-8814 GCA_964539725.1 uncultured Candidatus Bathyarchaeia archaeon
ATGCTCAAAAACCCCCCCGCGGGGTTCCAGGTCAGCCTCGAGGCCACCCACCACAGCCCAACCCAGTTCGATGTTCCGATATTCTTCGCTGAGGTGGGGAGCGGCGAGCCACAGTGGGCTGACCTCGGGGCATGCGAGTACCTAGCAGATGCCATCCTCGAGGGAATCGCCTCGACAGAGAGGGCACCCGCCGCAATAGGCTTCGGGGGTGGCCATTACTGCCCTAAATTCAGTGTCATGGAGCGAGAGCACGCCTTCGGCCACATAGCGGCGAAATATGCTCTCCCAGAGCTAACGGAGGAACTCATCAAGCAGATGATCTCCAAGACAGCCGGTTGCTTCGAGAAGGCCTATATCGAGAGCGGGGTCAAGGGCGCGGATAAGAGGCGCCTCGAAGCGATGCTCGACCACCTGGGAGTCGAGAGCGAGGTAGTTTAACGCCGTTTGGACTGTACTGACTTCTCGTATCCCCTAATTTCTGTCATCCAGTCTCGGTCCGAAGGGACTCCTTGGTCCTTGCAGAACTTGTTCCAGACAGCGCCGAGGGGGAGAGTCTTCGCCTCCTCCAGCAGGGCGAGCCGCCCCGTGTAGTCACCCGCCTCCTCAGCCTCCAAAAGCATCTTCCTTGGCTCAAGCAAGGCGCTGAGAAGCGCCTTCTGCGTGGCACGTGCCCCAACGACCCATGCAGCAACCCTGTTTATGCTCGCGTCGAAGTAATCGAGAGCGAGGTATACCCTATCGAGAGCGCCGCACCTCACGACCTCGGCGGCGACGTCACGTAGCTGGTCGTCGATGATAGGGACGTGGTCGCTGTCCCACCTGACCCCACGACTCACATGGATCATCAGCTCAGGCATGTAGAGGAGGATCGAGCTCAACTTGTCCCCTATCGACTCTGTAGGGTGGTAGTGGCCCATATCTATGCAGACGATTAACCCGTGTCTCAGGGCGTAGGCGAGGTAGAAGTCGTGGCTCCCCACGACGTAGCATTCACTGCCGAGGCCAAAGAGCTTGGACTCGACTGTGTCTTTCAGATATATTTGTGAATACTCTTCCGCAAATATCTCGTCTAAGGACTCAGCGAGGAGCTTCCTGTAGCCGATTCTGTCGACGCAGGTGTCCTTCATGCCGTCTGGTATCCAGATGTCGTGTACGCAGGGTGTGCCGAGGCTCTTCCCAATGTGGGCTGAGACCCTGCGGCTGTGCTTCACGTGCTCTATCCAAAATCGGCGGGTCTCGGGGTCCTTACTGCTTAGCGTGAAGCCTGTGTCTGACTTGGGATGGGAGAAGAGAGTGGCATTGAAGTCGAGGCCCAGCTTTTGTTCTTTCGCCCATGTTATCCAGTTGTCGAAGTGCTCGGGCTCAACACCGTTCCTGTCTATCCTCCCCTTGAAGTCGCCGTATGTGGCGTGGAGGTTGACCCTTTGGGGGCCGGGGATGAGACTAATCGCCTCCTCGAGGTCGCCTCGTAGTTCGGCGGGGTTCCTCGCCTTCCCGGGGTAGTTGCCAGTCGCCATGATGCCGCCGGTGAGAGTGGCGCCGGGCCTCTCGAAGCCCGTGACGTCGTCCCCCTGCCAGCACTGTAGGGAAATGCTCTTCCCCGCCAGTTTTTGCATGGCCTGTTCCACGTCGACGCCGAGCTCGGCGTATGTCTCCTCGGCTAACTCATAATGTTTCTCCACGTTCAACAGATCCGCATCTCCTTGAGTTTGATGAACCTCGTATACGCCTCGTCCCACGCCTCTGGATCGCCGGGTTCATACTCCTCGATCCTCGTCGAGCCTCGGACTATCCTTCTGAGGTGGGTGAGGTCCTTGACCCTTCCCTCAGCCATTGCTTGGACGAGTAGGTTGCCTATGGCAGTGGCCTCGGCTGGGCCGGCATAGACGCGCCTGCCTGTGGCCTCCGCCGCGAGCCTGCTGAGTAGTTGGTTTCGTGACCCGCCGCCCACTATGTGTATTCTCCTTATACTTCTCCCCGAGGCCTCTTCTAGTTGGGTGAGGGTTTGTCTGTAGGCGAGGGCCAAGCTTTCTAAGGCGACCCTGATGGTCTCACCGTGGCTCCGGGGTGGTTCCTGCCCGGTCTTCTTACAGTAGCAGGCGATGGCCTCGGGCATCGAGGGCGGGTTGAGGAAGCCGGTCCAATCGGGGTCGATGACCGCTCTGTGCGGCTCCGCCGCCTCGGCTAGGGCTGCGAATTCGTCGTAGCCGTAGCTCCTCTCGCGCTCCCACGCCCTGCGGCACTCCTGGAGAAGCCAGAGGCCAGCTATGTTCTTCAGGACCCTGTATGTGTGAGAGACGCCGCCCTCGTTTGTTATGTTGTGCCGATGGGAGGCATTGTTGATGACTGGCTTCTGCGACTCTATTCCCATAAGTGACCAGGTACCAGAGCTTATGTAGGCGAAGTCCTCTCCCTCGGCGGGGACTGCAGCGACGGCGGAACCAGTATCGTGGCAGGCTACTGCCGCGACTGGAACTCTCCCTAGCCCCGTCTCTGAGCGCGCCTCCAGAGACAACTCACTAAGTATAGTCCCTGGCTCAACTATCTCTTGAAACAATCCCCTAGGGACGCCTAAGGTTGATATGATCTCCTCGTCCCAAGCGTCCTCCCAGGGACTGTAGAGGTGGGTCGTTGTAGCCAGGGTGAACTCGGAGGCCGACACGCCCGTAAGCTGGTAGTTGAATAGGTCCGCCATCATTAGGAGGCTCGACGCAGAATGGAGCGTCCCGGGCTCATCCCTTTTGGTAGCATAGAGCTGGAAGAGGGTGTCGAAGGGGAGTATCTGTATCCCCGTGCGCTCGTAGAGTCTCCTAAGTGGCATCTTGGCGGCGAAGCCCTCGACGGCGCCCTCGGTTCTTCGGTCCCGATAGGCGTAGGGTGGAGCCAATTGTTTACCGTCAGCTTCGAGGAGGGCGTAGTCGACCCCCCAGGTGTCGATGCCTATACTCAGTGGGTTACCAACACATCGGCGCATCCCCTCGTGTATCTCGGCCAGTAGCTTCCGCGAGTCCCAGTAAAGATGGCCGTCGGCTTCGACCATGCCGTTAGGGAACCTATGCAACTCGGAGACGACTAGCCTGTCATCCTCGCTGAGTTCCCCGAGGATCGCCCTCCCGCTCGCCGCGCCGAGGTCGAAAGCGAGGTATCGATCCGACACGTATCAAAAAGCCGCTGGCTCAGTATTTAACGGGACGCGTCACTCGAAGGTCCAGTCGTCCTTCTCTTCCCAGATCCTCTCCAGGATCTTACGCGCTTGGCCCGGGGGGAGGGTTAGGAAGAACTTGTCAACGTGTTTGCACATCCGCTTCCTTTCTGTGGTCTTCTTCCAGTCGTCGCAATCGTGGCGTAGGATCTTGCCGGTTAGATCTACCTCGATGGTGTAGTCCTTGATCTTAGCCTTGATGATATCCTTGGTGCTTAGGATGAGCTTTACCTCATCCGGCATCTGCTCGGCGCGTGCGAGTCGTCCAGTGTCGGTGAAGTGGGTGAGGAGGTCGGCGACGCTTAGCCCCTCATCCTGCCTCTTGTAGGATTCGAGGGGTTGGACGTTCCCGGGGCGGAAGGCGTCACTCCTATGCTCCTTGATCTTTGCGAGAGCCGCTTCCTGCTCGGGGGAGGCAGCGTTCATGCTTTGAAGCAGCTCCACAGCGTTCTTAACCGCCGAGGCGTTGAAATGGTTGTTGAAGTAACCGTAGGTTCTCTTCACCTTAATCATCAACTCCTCAACCTTGGGCTTCCACTCCTCCAGTTGGGGCTTTTTGTACTCGTAGTCGTACCAGATTCTCTTCCCATGGCCATGCCACCTGATATAAGCAAAGTCTGCGGTGACGTGGGTCTCCGGGGGGAGTAGGGGCTCGTCGACGATTGTGTAGGCGATGTTATGCTTCTCGAGCATCCGGTAGGTCTCCTTCCTTAGCCAGCTGTCGTGGCGGAACTCTATGGCCCACTCGTGGTTCTTTGGGAGTATCTCAAGGAACTTCTCGAGGTCAGCGGCGCTTTCCTTGTAGGTGAACATTGGGCGTAGCTGGATGAGGATGGGGCCGAGCTTCTCGGCGAGGGGCTGCATGAGTTGGATGAACCTCCACATGTCGTCTTCGACTCCCTCGCTGAGCTTGAGCCACTTGTCGTGTGTTATTAGCTGGGGGAGCTTAGCAGAGAATACGAAGCCCGGGGGCGCGTTGCGCGTCCAACCCTCCACCAGGCGCTCAGTCGGGTAGCTGTAGAACGTGCTGTTTATCTCCGTTGTCCTGAAGACCTTGGCGTAGTTCGTGAACATACCCTGCTTCTTTTCGTAGAATGGGCCAATCCACTCGTCGTAGCTCCACCCCGAGGTGCCGATGAGGAGGCTCACTGGGCTCACCGGTGGAGACTCCACCCGGGGGCGGTTAAATGCTTCCGGGATGCAAAGTATGAAATGCCCGCCACCCCTAACTGGTTCATCGGTCGGTGTTCTGCATGATCAGGGTGAGGAAGCTCTACGAGGAGCCCGGGGAGCCGGAGAGGGAGGAGGGCTCCCAGGGGGTAAATTCCATCGACGTTGTCCTGAAGAGGGTGGACCTTAAAGCGTTTAGCAGCCGCATTCTCCGCATCGAGCCCGGGGGACATACGGCATTCCACGATCACACGCGGGAACATGTCGCCCTCGTCCTCCGGGGGAGGTGTAGGGTCGAGACGAAGGACTCTACTCAGGAGGTCAGGGAGGCGATGATAGTCACTGTCCCCTCAGGCGAGGGGCACAGGTTCTTCAATCCAGGCAGTGAAAGGCTTGCCCTGTTGATCCTTAACCTCTTCACCGAAGAGGAGCCGAAGCCTGCAGAGCCTACTCATGCCGAAAAAATTGAGGAGGGTGCTAAACCTGAAGGTTATTGACGAGGGACATGGAGAACTCCACGCCTGGATGGATCCCGACGACGCACGGGCGTGGATGGCTGAGAAGAAGAGCAGGCAGCTATCCGACAAGGTGATGCCCCTTAAGGAGGCCATAAATCGCTTCACCTTCGACGGCGGATACCTAGCAATGGGGGGATTCGGTCACGTACGCGTCAGCATGGCGGGCATCTACGAGATGATCAGACAGAATAGGAGGAACCTTGTCATCGCGGGGAAGACCGCCGTCCACGACGTGGATGTCCTAATCGCTTCCGGAGTCGTTGATAGGGTCGAGTGTGCCTACTCCTTCGGGCATGAGCTCCGTGGGCTAAGCCCGGCTGGGCGGAGAGCCGTTGAGGGCGGGAGCGTGAAGGTAGTGGCGGAGCTTAGCAACGCAGCGTTCCAATGGCGTTTCAAGGCCGCGGCGATGGGTCTGCCATGGCTCCCGGCGCGCGTCATGATGGGGACAGACACTTTCAATTACAGCTCCTCGAAGGTTGTGGAGGACCCCTACACTGGGAAGCCAATCTGCCTCATCCCTGCATGTTACCCCGACTTCGCCTTCGTCCACGTTCACCGCTGCGACCGATACGGGAACGCCCAGATCGACGGCACCGTCATCGAGGATAAGGAGCTGGCCATGGCAGCGAAGAGGCTGATAGTCACTACCGAAGAGTTGGTCTCCGAGGAGGAGATCAGGGCTGCCCCCGACCGTACCGTCATCCCCTTCTTTATCGTAGACGCCGTCTGCGAAGTACCCTATGGGAGCCACCCTGGGAACATGCCGCTCCTCTACTACAGCGACGAGGAACACATGGCTGAGTGGCTGAGCCTGAGCAAGACCGAGGAAGGGGTGAAGCAATACCTCGATAAGTATGTCTACTCTGTCAACGACTTAGCTGAATATATCTCCCTAGTCGGCGGCGAGGCGAAGATGGAGTACCTGCGGAGGCTTGAGAGACTGGAAGAGCCCCTTAAGGCTCCGTGGGCGAAGAGGTGATTATGATGACGTACAATGCCACCGAGTTGATGGCATGCGCCGCTTCAAGAATCCTGGAGGATGGTAAGTCCGTCTTCGTGGGTACTGGCCTCCCAATTGTGGCTTCAATGCTCGCCCAGAGGACCCACGCCCCGAACCTACTCATAGTCTTCGAGGCGGGAGGCATTGGTCCAATTATCCCCGCGATCCCAATTAGCGTAGGAGACAGCCGAACCTTCCATAGGGCGGTGATGGCGGCGAGTATGGACTACGTGATGAGCTGCGCCCAACTCGGCCACATCTACTACGGGTTCCTCGGAGCCGCACAGATCGACCAGTATGGAAACCTCAACACCACTTGCATAGGCCCCCACGACCATCCCAAGACGCGTCTCCCCGGGAGCGGCGGATCCAACGACCTCGGCAGCCTCTGCCACCGCACAATCGTACTCATGCGCCAGGACACTCGCAAGTTCGTGGAGAAGCTCGACTACCTCACCACCCCTGGCTACCTCTCAGGTCCTGGGGCGAGGGAGAAGGCGGGACTGCCGACGAACACGGGACCGTACAGGGTCATAACCCAACTCGGCGTCATGGAATTCGACCCTGAGTCGAAGAAGATGACCCTCGCATCTACCCACCCAGGCGTCACCGTCAAAGACGTCGTCGACAACACGGGATTCAAGCTCATAGTCCCCGACATGGTCCCGACGACGGGTGAGCCGAGTGCCGAGGAGCTGCGCCTCCTGAGGGAGGAGTTGGACCCGAACAAGATCATCATAGGCTAGAGTAGGGGCCTCACCTTCTCGGTGAAGAGCCTTATCCCCTCGATTTCCTCCCCGAAGTGGAATCTGAGGATAAAGTGGTCGACACCGAGTCCAATATATTCCTTCATGCGTGCGGCGACCTGCTCCGTGGTGCCGACGAGGTTGGCCGGCTGTTTGGCGAGGTACCTCATATAGGGGGTGTTGCTTCGGTCCTGCCTATCCTTGAGCTTCACCTTGAGGGCGTCCTCGTCCTTCGCCATAATAATCATGAGTCCAACCGACTTCCTTATGCCCGAGTAGTCCCTGCCCCTCCCCTCGCAGTAGCACCTGAACTCCGCGAGCTTAACCCTGAACTGTTCGACTGGGATAGTCCATGCGAAGTTAATGGCATCGGCGTGGCGAGCGGCTACCCTTAGGGTGAAGCTGCCGGTGCCACCGATCCAGATGGGCGGATAAGGCTTCTGAACAGGCTTCGGGTAGCAGAGGGCATCCCTAATGTTGTAGTACTTGCCATCGTATGTGGCCCTCTCCTCCGTCCATATTCTCTTCGCTATCTCCAGTGATTCGTTAAGCTGTCTTATTCGGGCGTCCGGCGACGGGAAAGGGTAACCATACGCCCTGTACTCTACCTCCTTCCACCCCGCGCCGATGCCGAAGTTGAGCCTCCCGCCGCTCAAGTTGTCGACGCTCGCCGCCATCTTCGCCGCGAGGGCGGGGTTCCTATAGCTCTGCGACGCCACCATTGCGCCTAGGCGGAGCCGTGACGTGTCTCGGGCTAGGGCTGCTAGGGTCGTCCAGCACTCTAGGCACGGTGTCTCCGCTAGCTCGGGGGAGAGGAAGAAGTGGTCAGAGACCCAGAGAGACTCGAAGCCTAGCTTCTCGGACTCGGCGGCGATTCCTCTAATGTCCTCATAGCTGAATCCGTACTGGGGCTCGATCTGCAACCCGAAGTCTACACGACTCAATGAGTTCACTAGGTCAGAATAGGCGATGAGGCGATTTAACGACTATCGCGCGCGCAACCGTGAACTTGATTGGTTGATACGCAGACGAGCTAGTCGATTTGGTATAAATCCCCCTTCACCCACTTTACCTTACCCTCAAAACACATCCTCTGAATAAACGAGTGAACAGTAGTCCATTCACCACCATATATAGTGCCCTCAAGGTTCTTCGACTCGCCTAACACCCTCTCCACTAACCCATCCCTAATCTCCCCAAATGAGAGAACACCGCCCCCACCCAACACCTCAAGCAAACCCGACTCGATCGCCTTAAACCGCTCAACATGCTTCCTCACCTCCCCACGAGCCTCAGCTCCAGTCAGAACCGGCTCATGGCCTCGTAGAAGCACATCTATTGGAATCTTAGATAGTCTCTGAAGACTATTCCAGAAGCTGCGTGCGTCGACCACTAGACCAAGGAACCGGTTGAACCACTCTGAGGGAGTGAGGATGTCCCCGGAGAACAGCGCCTTATTCACGGGGTCGTAGAGGCAGATGCTGCCCGGTGTGTGCCCAGGGGTATGGATGACCTCCAGTTTCACGGGGCCTACGTCAACGTGGTCTCCATCGCGTAGCAACCTGTTTATTTTGACTCCTCTTCCCCCAACAGTTTGTAGGAAGTCCCGATGGGTTGCAGGCGTCGTGTTTCCGTAGTGGTAGCCTTCGATGTAGGGTAGCCAGGGGTCCTCAATCATCCACGCGTCCGCGGGATGGGCCGAGAAGGTTGGTCTGAAGTATTCTTCGAGGAGTGGGCATGCGCCGACGTGGTCTAGGTGGTAATGTGTCAGAATCACCTGTTTGAGTTTATTTGGGCCTAATATTTGTTCGATTGAGGCCTTAATGTTGTGCGCCTCGGAGCCGATGTGCGCGTCGATTAACGCCGATTCTCCATCGTCGGCTATGAGGAAGAGGTTTGTCGCGTTATCGGTAAATTTCAATTCGTGTAAATAGTCCATCAAGATAGCTCTACGACTCCGTTTCCCAGTCCCATTTTACTTTAGTTTAATTTAATCTATAAGTTTTTGGGGATACAGATGAATCTTCATCTTTTAATTCCTAGACAAAACTGAGTAGTAAGCATTGAGTGATTGTCGGTTCCATAGTCTTATCCCCCACACACACACTAAATTTGCTTAAGAAGCTCTAATTTTCGTTTATTATATTCCTCTTCTGTAATCAATTTGTTATCGTAGAG
>CAZIKD010000072.1:0-8788 GCA_964539725.1 uncultured Candidatus Bathyarchaeia archaeon
AGGATGAGAGCCTCCATAAATGGAGTTGAAAAGTCGCCCTCTCCCTGAAGAATCAATACACTCGCAGTCACGTTACTGATCATATCCACCGTATTCACCCATTTAGCGTGAGATTGGACCAGCTTTGACCCTGGATACGTGCCACTCGCCATGTAGTCGATTAGCCGAACTAGGAAGGGCTTGAACTCGCCAGCTATGCTCATGTAGCCGTCGCTGTTGAGGTCCCACTGCGGCTTCCACTTTACTACGCCGTCCTTCTGCTCCAAGAGATCCCTGGCCGTGAGTAGAGCCATGCTTCTTGAGAGGAGTTCGTCGAGAACCTCCTGGACCGAGAGAAGCCCATCATGGTTCTTGTCCAATACATCCTCCGCGAGGGTGACTCTGAGGTCAACGGATTTGTAGTAACGAATATCGTAGAGGCTCCGGGCAGCCGCCCCCATGAGTACAACCTTCTTCACCTGGGGGATATCTACGGCGACCCTAGGAACTATGATAGATGACTCGCTGTGACCTATGACCGTGATATCTTCGGGATTAACCTCGGGCTGCTCCAGCAGGACCTGTAGGGCCTTCTCGGCGTCGCGCTTCTGGTCGTCAACAGTCATGTCGAAGAACACAGTCTGGTTTAATAGCGTCCCGTTTACTCCGACGCCTCTCTTGTTGTAGCGGAGCACTGCGAATCCTCTCCGTGATAGGTATTCCGCTATCTGAAGGAAGGTGCCCCCCGGTTGTCCCGTCTCCGATGCTTCGGCAGAGTAGTGCTCGTCCATATCGGTGGCACCTCCTCCCGGCACAAGGAGAACGCCGGGGAAGGGACCGACTCCTATTGCTGGGAGGGTGAGCTGGGCATCTGTGGATAAGCCGTCTCCGAGGTTGATAACTAGGTCTCTTCGCAGGATCGTCTCTGGAATGAGAGCTACAGCGCAATTAGTAGAGGACAAAAACGTCATCAGGAGGATCCCCGCTATTGACACGAGTCTTTTGGGGGTTCCACCGATAATCCGTTTCAGGCATCTATTTGCACGCACAGAAACACACGGCTCCATTATTACGCGCCAGATTCCCCGGCCTCATCATCCCAGAGAAATAACTCCTCAATCGTCGACTTGAGAACAACAGCAACGTCGTGAGCAAGCTTCAGAGATGGGTTGTACTTACCCTTCTCAAGGAAGACGATCGTCTCCCTCCTCACCCCTACCTTGAGGGCGAGGTCGGCCTGCGTCAAATCATACCTCGCCCGGAACTCCTTAATCCGAGTCCTCATGCAGAGTCACCTTCAAACGTCTTCTTTTCTCCCCAGGTACGCCATTATGATGAGGACGGATACTCCCATGATTATGAGCGCCGAGTTGATTACGGGCATAGACTCTAGAGGTTCTCCTCCGAGGAACTCGATGCTGATGATGTTGTAGAAGTTAAGGGCGATGAGATAGTAGGCGCCTATCATGAATCCGGCTTGAAACGCTTTACCAGAAATCTTGGCGGTCCTCTCATCTGCGAGGGGGAACCCAGACTTTTTCGACTTGATTATCCTCCAGATCGTGTAGATAGCCAGAGCGACTATCGTTAGCCCGATTACGGGGATTGCTAAAGGCCAACCATCCATTTCAACCATTCACCATTGTTGTGTTAAACACACTATATGTTGTGTTGTTCAAACACAATGTTAGAATAACCTAACCTTATATTTAAGGGTTGCTTTATCCCCTTTGACTCCGAGCTCCTCAGGGAGACTTGACCACTCAGACCAAACCATAGCATGGGTAGTCTACACGCGTTCCCCAAGGCATCAAGGCGCGGGGGAGGAGATACGAGAAGATGCTGCAGGCAACCTTAGCCGCATGCGCGCCAGCGGGAATACATAACATTACTTCGTACTGAAGCTTAACAATGTTCATAAGCCCTAAAACGAAACCACAACCGAGGGTGCAGATAAGACCGACGCTTCGTGACCTCTTATTCCATCCTCTCCTTTACATCGCCGGGGCCTAAGAGCCCCAAACAATCATCGTGGAAAAAGTATCACGCGTGCTCGGATTTGAACCTAAGCGGTCAGGTTGACCCTCTTCCTCGTCGCACGCGCCTGCATAGATGCTTTATAAAATCAGAATAAATATCATGACTATTATGCGCAACCCATCGATTACTGCATTCAAAAAAGAGTTGTCACAAGAAAAACGCGCGCGCGATTAATTTATTAATACTAAATCGGTAATACCATTACGGTAATCCATGGGTGAACACGTGTCAGTCAGCGCCAAGATACCGGCCGAGTACAGAGCCAAGCTCAAAGAGCACGGCGTAAACCTGAACAGACTCATCAACGAGGCAGTCGCCGAGAAACTGCGTCGACTCGAAGACGAGGAATACCAACAGCTTCTGAAGAAGGCTGCGAAGATCCTCCAAAAGCTCCCCGAGGAACACCTCATCGATCTTATCAGAACCGGTAGGGATGAACGTTGAAGGTTCTGCTTCTAGATGCAAACAGCATCATGCTACTCACAAGAGCAGGGGGCATCCCGGAGTCAGATGACGAAACGGTCGTCGCGTCGACGGGAATAGCCGCCTATGAACTCGGGAACGCCGTTTGGAAGGACCTTCACTTATTCAAGAAGCTAACCATGGAGGAGGCCGAGATCCTACTGACAGTGTTCCACCAAGCCCTGCTCAGAATCAGGATCATGCCTCAACTGGATGTCTCTGAGCGCCTCGAGGTGCTTCGTAACGCAGCGAGTCAAGGAATCAGCTACTACGATTCATGTTACCTCACATCAGCCATTAGGCTTGAGGCGACCTTGGTAACTGAAGATAAGGACCTGAGAAAGGCGGCCAGAGAACGCGGTGTCCCAACCTCATCCGCGGGTGAACTAGCATAGATCTGAACACAGGCATTCTGCTGGTGAGAAGGAAAACAGCCTCCTATACGCACGCGCGTCAAGCACCCTACAAAATGTCATCAACGGCCAAATACCCATAGACCTCACAGCCAATCTAACAATAGGCCTAACAACCTTCATGCTAACGTCAATGATCACGTCGATATTAATAATCTTCAAAGGTGCAATAATTACCTATACTCACGCGAATTAAATGTAGAGTAGCCAGGCTGAATAAAGTACCAAAGTCAAGATAAATTGAGCAGCCCAGATTGGTTTATTCCAATCGTAAATATCTCTCCCATTCATCGGAGTGATTGGGATGGCGTCAAAGAGCGCGCCCAAAATACACATTCCTAGGCCTATACTGCCAAAATACGAGAATCCAGCCATTAGTAATGCGTAGAATACGGCGCCAAAAACTAGTGAAATTACTATGGATGCTGAGGCGACTAGTCCCTGTGAACGTGAGGTAAAATTCGGTGAATGGTTAACGATTCGGCTCGGCGACGAGAAGGGTGTCCTGAAGATTAAAGTTGAGGCCAGGAAGGTTGTTAAGCCAAGGTACCAGAGTCGATGTTCGGCCCAAACGCCCAGAGTCCTAGCATATAGCTCTGTGATGAGGTTCTTTGTTAGTCCCACGATGACGCTTGTTGCTAAGACTGTTGGGATCAGTAGGATAAAATCCTCGATGGTTCCCGCACCTGAGTAGGCGAAGGCGAATGTCATGGCCGCTAGTGCCGCGATATAGGCAAGTATCTCGATCTTGGATAGGATGAATATTGAACCCGTTTTGTGTTCGATTACTAACTGGCTCTTAGAGGAAATGAAACTCTCGAGCCATCCTTTTACGCTGTCGGGGAGGAGTGAGTTGAGTTTTTCCCATAGCCAACTTAAGGGCATGTTTAGCGGACTAGAAATTGCGGTTGCTATGACTGAGATGACGCCTATTGTGCTTACGATTGCAACGCTGGAAGCCACGGCGTTATTGGCTGGGGGGACCCAGACGCTGACGGCGAAGTCGACCTTCTTTGAGTCGGTTATAGTGCCCTTATTATCGATCGCTCTAACTTCGATGCTGTGTTCCCCAAGTGAGAGTCCGGATGCAGTGTAGGATGTTGTGGTCCCCACGTTTGTCCAGGCTCCTCCGTCAACCTTGACTTCGTAGCTTTTTGTGCTCGGGTTCTGATCCTTGAAGTCAAGGGTGACTCTGCTTGAGGCAATGGTTGTGCCGTTCTCGATCTTGGTGGTGATGATCGCGGTATTTGTTGATGGCTTCTTCGTGAATGTGGCAGTTATTGTTTTGTTTGCGTTCATGTTGATCGTCGTCGGGTTTGTGGTGCCGAGTTGATCTCCTGTCCATCCTGAGAAGTCATTGCCTTGGCTGGGAGTTGCGAGAAGTGTAACCGATTCGCCTGCGTTATAGAGTGACTTGGTTGGGGTCTTTGTGATAGAGCCGTCCCCAATGATTGTGACGTTTATCGAATATTGGGTAAGGGGCGGGATTATATCGGGGAAAACCTTTGCCTGTGGCACGAATGCGCCAACATACATATATTTCACCCTGCTCCCAGCCCAACCCCCTGAGTTGAAGGATACTCCAGTTACACGGGATGGCAACGTGTCCTGCTCGACATAGCTTTTTACGAACTTACCGTTGGCATATAGTCCGATGTTTCCACTGTTTTTCTCGATTGTGAGATACACGTTTTCGTTCGATTTCTCAGAATAGCCATCGATGTTGAAGATGCTGACGTTGTCCCTTACGAATTGGTATTGGCTCTTCTCGCCATTGACCATCCAGATGTATGTGTGCCTCTCTGTGATCAGCTTGACATTTATCCCACTGTGTCCTACTCCGAGCCACATCCCTTTGACATCTACTTTCCAGTCGTAGATGTCGTTTGGAATACCCTGGTAGTACCCGATTTCAGTTAGTCCTTGGGAGGCATCGAGGATGACTCCGCCGCCGGATACTAGTGATGTGCCGAGTGGCCGTGTGAGGGTCCAGCCCTCTAAAGCCATCTCGTTAAGATCTAGATAGTTAAAATCGGTACCCCACGCTCGTCCATCTGGGGCACCGAAGGCATAGAGTAAGTTGTCGTATGTGCCAACGTATACGACCCCATTGGCGATAGCTGGCGATGCAAACACGAACCCTGCACTGTAGCTCCAAATCAATGACCCGCTTGAGGAATCTAGAGCTAGGACCATGCTTGATCCATATGATCCGATGTACACTACCCCGTCTGCAAGTGAGGGTGAGGAGTAGACGGGGTAGCCCACATTCTTTTCCCAGATCTTTGTACCTGTTGAATAGTTGAGCGCGTATATTTTGCCATCCTCTGAGCCTACATATACGACGCCTTGAAATACAGCTGGAGACGAGGATACCTTTCCGCCCGTTTTAAAACTCCACTTCATTGCGCCGCTTGAAGCCTCGATTGCGTATAAGTTACCATCTGAGGCGCCGATGAAGACAACGCCTCCTGAGACGGCTGGTGAAGAATCCTGGTAACTACTTGCTCCGGGTCCCGTGGGGAGACTCCAGAGTTGTAAGCCATCCGCGGCACGGAGAGCGTATATGGCACCTGAGGCTGCTCCGTTGGAGCCAAAGTATACGACGCCGTTAACGACTGAGGGAGTGCAGCGGATCTCACCGATCGCCTTAAAACTCCACTTCAAAAAACCCGTGGTCTCGTCAAGTGCGTAGATCATACCGTCATTGGCTGCCTGATACACTACGCCGCCGGTAATCGCGGGGCCATTGAACATCCCTGTTCCAGTTGTGAAAGTCCATATTGTTTCTCCGGTATAGGCGTTCAACACGTAGAATAAGTTTTCCATGTTACCAATGTATACTCGTCCATTTACGACCGTTGGAGAAGCCCACACTTTGGTCCCGATTTTTACTTTCCAGATCTGGACTCCCATGTTAGCGTTAATCGCATATACTGAGCCATCAAATCCCCCACAATAAACAACTCCATCTACAACCGCCGCCGAGGAACGTACTTGGGTGCCTGAATTATACTTCCATAGGAGTTGGCTTGAGCGGGGGCCCTTAGATGATGTTACTCTGGTGTTGTCCAGGTTATGTCCATAGCTTGGCCACCAGTCAACGTTAGAGCCGGCTGCTAAGGAGGCTGGAAACTGAAGCATGCTAAAAATTAAGAATACAATGATGCAGGTAAATACAATGAAATATTTTCTCCTCAATTTACTCTCATCGAGTAATACCCGAGATTCACTTAAAAAAATACGTGTCTGGTAACGTTTGCGCGAATATTACACTCGCATCGAAGTTAGGAGAAGAGATTAATTTATTAAACGCGCGCAAACGTCATCGGGAATGAGTTGACGACTTGTAAAGTAGAGTTCAAGACTCCGTCGGATCTCAAGACAAACGCAGTGATCGAATAATTAGATCAATTATTTTGGAGTACGCGCGCGCCTTACTTTTCTCAAAATTCGCAGCTATTCAAACACCTCTCATGCATACTTTGAATTTCAAATAAACGCTGATAAAATTATCCGTAGCATTGTTCAGAAACAGCGCGAGCATGATATCATGAATCGCACGCAATCCTAGGAAGCGGGTGTGCTCATTGAGTCAATCATATCCGTAATACTCTTGCCCCTGACTCAAGCGGTTCGATCGCGTACACTGTCTCCCTACCTTATTTTAGGGTAGCACGCGCACGTGCTGTTATCAGCATCGAGCGCTCCGAGACCAAACGGCCGTCTAATCTCTGCGTCGACCGGCGCCCTAACATTTAAGCGCCGATGAACCCTCAGATTCGGGCGCCACGTTTGACTCGCTGACGTGTTTATTATACTTTGGGCAGAAGAGAAACTTGCTGGTGTCACAGATCCTTCTACCCCCGAACCCATGCTTCGTATCCATTATCATGATCGTATCGGATGGTTTCCCCGATGAGCATAGCTCTTTTTTAAGATATTGACAAACCATGGCATTAGATTTAACCTTAGTTTTATTTAATCATTATAGAGTTTGCGTTAAGAAACTGGCTAATGAATAGTGATCAGGATTCCAGCTCCACAGGGTGCTATCCGTGAACTACCCATGGCTTCACGCGCGTGCTGATGTTTGGAAATCGCTTAGATAAGGAGACATTCATCTTCCCTGAGAGATACGCGCGCGCTTGAGCCCAATTCAGGAAGCTGTAAAAATTTAGCCAGGTTTCTTGTGAGGAGCGCGCGCCGTCAAACTAGCGCATGGGGAAGGAGCTTTGTTTATCCAGTTTTCATGGGTTGCCAATTCAAGTTGGATCCAATATTAGGGTTGTAGCTTGGATCATCCGCCAGTATGTACTCACCCAAACTGTTGGTCCACGCATTGTTATACCCTGAGGGGAGCTCCACCGTCTTCTCAGCGATCGGGTCATAATATGAATCCACGCCGAGTATCCCGTGGGTGAAGTCGTCGACGAGCTTGTCATTCGCGGCCTGACGATCCTCCCACGACTTCAGGTTGTCCTGGCTTATCTCGTCACTCATCTGGCTGAGCATGTTGCTGAGCTGGCCGATGCTCTTGATCTGCTGAATCTGCTGCTTAATCAAGTACAGGACAAGCTGGTTGTACTTATTGAGCCACTTCAGGTTGATGACCGCGGAGAAGGCGATGGTCTGCAACGTCTTCGAGTTAACGTCAAGCTTACCCTTCGCCGCCCGGAAGGATGAGAGGTTGCTGATGAACCAGTTGTTATTAGTCGCAGAGCCGACTGGGGTCTTCACTGACTGGATAACACAGTATACCTCATCCTCCACCTGGACACCCTTTAGAGTGTACTCCACCCTGATCTTTCCCGCCTCGGCTCCGTAGGAGATACCGGAGGTTGGGTCCGTGCCCGTCCCGAAGAGCTTCGCGAGTTCGGGCAGCTTCTCCTCGCTGATGAACTTGAGGTTGGCGACGTCTCCTCTGAACATCGGGACCACTATCCGCTTCAATGCCTCGATGGGTCCAAGAGGCTCCATCACATAGGCCCCGAAGTATCGGGAGCCGGGCGGGTTCGTGTACTGGATGAGGGGGTTATTGGTCCAGAACATTGACTGGTTTGGGAACCCTTCGAACTCTACGGTACTGTCGGGGTTGCGGACGGAGAATTGTGCTGTGGCTGGCATGAGGGGGTTATTCAGCAGCCAGGTGACCTCCCCCTCGAATGTCCAGTCGGAGGGGATGAGCAAGCTGAAGGCTTCGAGGCCGGTCCCTTGAGTGTCCACGCAGCTCGCGGTCTTGTACTTCACAACGTTGACAACCTTTGCAGGCGGCGTTGGTGTCGGTGTGGTGCTTGGGGTAGGGGTCGGGGGGATAGTTGTGGGCGTTGAGCCTCCGGGTTTCTGGAGGAAGGCTATGTAAATTCCTGCGGCGGCCAGTATGATGATGATTGGGGCCACAATCACTGCCTTGTTCAAGGTGCCTTCGGTAACCTGTTAAAGTGATATTCTATTAAGATTTTTGGGAAGTATTCTACGATATAAAGGCAGATATGATTCTAAGGGTTAAGGTAAATCAATGGACTAGTAGTAATTAGGGGAGGAGAAAATGGTGGGAAGTAGTAGTCGCGTTTCTCGTTTACGATACGGGGTTCAAGAAGGCCCATGACTTTAGTCATGGGTAGTTCACCTAGCATTCAAATCAATCGAGGGTATTCGATCAACTTCGCACGCGAACGCTGAGCGGAAATTGAAAAAGCACACCAAAAACACCTTTAAAAGTATTACAAGTATAACTTTATAACCTCCGATTCGATGATCCTCCTAGTGAAAATACATGGGCACAACCATCGTCATCAAGGATGTCGACGATGAGGCCTTCAAGAACCTCAAGGGCGAGGCCATGAGATCCGGCATGAAAGTCGGCGAAGCCGCGTCCCAGTCCTTCAGGTTCT
>CAZIKD010000073.1:0-8725 GCA_964539725.1 uncultured Candidatus Bathyarchaeia archaeon
CGTGGGGTTGAATCGCTTAATAAACGTCATCGTCAGCCACTGGTGACGCCTCTCCGTGGTCTTTGTAGCTACATCCACCACACATATATGAGTTCATCCCATGCGTGTAGGCAGTGTGAGTTGCTAACGACAATTTCTCCAAAGTTTCGACTTATACCGGTAGTTTAAGGAGCCTAGCGATTGGGAGAAAGACCCCTATGAATACGCTGGCGACGCCCAAGGCCTTCAGCAGCAACTCTGGAAGATTATTAGCAGCCTCAATCAGGAATGTCCGAGCGAAGAGTGTCTGCCCCGTATCCTTGTCCTTTACAGATACCACAACCGGCTTGACCCCATTCTCCCGGACCTCAAAGCTGAACCAGATAATCCGCGTGTTCTCCATGAACCGAGACATCAGTCCAACAATGTCGTTCTCTGTAGTGTAAGTAGTAGAATCGAGTTGAGTCTTATTGTAAACCGGTAAATAATCTGCGTTAGGCAGTTCGAAGTCTCTAACTGGCAGAGTCAATGTAAACTCCATGGTGGCGGGGGTTATCGAGCCACTCGAGTAACTAACGGAGAGTGTTTGGCTCTTCGAAGTCTGGTTGTTGTAAAGGAATACGAAGCATCTGCCAATCTGGCCCTTAGTCTTCTCGGGGGAGACCTCGGCGTCGATGTACAAAGTACTGTCCTTGAGCTCGGGGAGATCATCGAGCATTTGAACGAAGAGACGATCAAGCAGGTGAGTAAACTCAGGGACGAGCCTCCTTGTTTTTTCTAGTATGATTCTCAGCCTATCAAACCCAAAGGTGCGATGCAGCTCAATTTTTTCAACGTTTTCCCTACCTTTGAAAAGCTCTGATACCTCACTCCGAAGATCATCTACGCCCAACGCCCCGTAAATATTTTGGAAAAGCAGAAGAGTAATTTTGCTTAGGGCGTCGCCAATCGCTAATCCATCCTTTAGGTAGCCTTTGAGTTCACCCAGATACTCGTTGAACTTTAGACGGTTGAAGGGATCTATGAAGGTCTCGAGGAAGATGTCGGTCGTCATCACCGAGGGGAACGTGTCGGGTTCATAGAGTTTAAGCATCTCATCGGGATCGAGAACGTGTTCACGCTTTATAATCGAGAAGCCGAACGTGATGAGGGCAGACCCCATCGACAAGTATGCGAAGATTATCTCGGGGGAATTGCTCCCGATGAAGTACATCACAAGAGACGCCGTCGAGGAAGCACATAGTAAAAGGGCAAAGCGGGTCTCACGGAGAAAAGAATCGTAAATTGCCTCGATTCCCACCAAAGAGGCGTAGGGTAAACCCTGCCTATAATACTTCTTCAGAATATTCTGAAAGAGATAATTCATGGCTAGGAGGTTGAAAAGGATCAGGACTGAGTCCACAATGACAATGAATTGCAACACAGTCGTCAAAGTGCCCAGAGGCTCATTGTAGAGTTTCACGCCGAAGTAGGTGTAAATCCCGAGCAGAGTGGAGGCAAATATCGATGCGAAAAGAATAGATGGTAAGCCAATTCTCCGATTATAAATGGCGAGTAGGTGAAGATACTTGTTATCGCTTCTTATTATGTCCAAAGTAGTATGAAGTATAATTCAAGCATTTAAGAAATCATCTAGTCACCCCACCCGAGTGCGCGCTATTTTGGTTCACTTATGTCAAACATGGAAAGAATTGGAAGCGGAAGCAATGCTATGATCGAAGCGAGTACAAACCCCGTCGTGTATCCGTATGCAGCTATCACCAGACCTCCGACTGCGGAGCCAACTGCACCCGCTAGCGCAGTCGCTGAGAGGAGTTCCCCTTGAACGCTTCCTTTTTGATTCGCCGCTGCCTGCGAGATTGCGAAGTTGGTTATGGGAAGCCAGATCAGGGCGTAGAGGACGTTGAAAACGATGGAGATCGAGAGGGGAAAAATAAATACGAGGGAAAATGGGTGAATCAGGAAAAATGGAAGTGCAGCCCAGCACAGTATCAAGCTGCATCTAGCGACGATGATGAGATTGAGTGTTTGATTGCGACTCGACTTTATTCTCGGAGCGATCCACGCGAATGCGATGGCTGCCGTGATGCCGGTTACGACGTTTATGGCTAGTATTAGACTGTCCGTGAGCCCGAGGGCCTTCATCAGTGGGGTTTGACCTACACCGAACAAACTAATACCGGTCCAGTGTATGAACGCGGCTAAGAAGAGCAGTTGGAGAGGGCTCATCTGCCTCAGGTTCTTTGGCGGTTTGATTCTCCTCAGGTCTAGGTAATGGAGGAACGGCCTGGGTGAGAGAAACCTCTCCGCGTCACGGAGGCTCCTCACGGGAAATGGGTGCCTCTCAAGGGTAACCTCTGGTTCTTGTCCCATCCTCCAGAGAAAGATGGCCGCGGATAGGCAAGTTGCCGATGAGATGTAAAAGAGCCATCGTGTCTCGAGAAACGGAGCAGCGGCAGTGTAGGTTAAGAGTCCTAGGATGTTGCCTACGCTAGCGACGGAGCTGTACCTCGCTACCCCGTCCTGCCAATCCTCGAGTCGGCAGCACTCCACGGTGTACATCACTGCTATCGGGGCCACCCCGGCGGTGAAAGCGGAGCCCAAGGTGTAGATTAGGATGACCTGTTGAACCGAGTTTGCCATGCTCAGCATCAGGAAAATCGGTCCGAGGGCCATAGCGAAGAATAAGAGGTATCTTTTCCTTATTCCTGAGAAGTCGGATAGTTTTCCCCATACTATTGAGAATATGAAGGTAGAGATGGCCCCCGCGGCGGTCATTGCTCCGATTTCGACCACACTCGCACCAAGGGATAGAGCCAGCAGGGTTGCGAGAAGCCCGGGGCTGCCGATCGCCATGTATAGGGGGATTATTGAGATGTGCCAACGTGTTTCCATCGCATTAGGTAGGCTAGTATTCTCTGCGGTGCCCATCTGCCTCACCTCTTCCGATAATTGAATGCAAAGCGCGCGTAGTAATTCTACTGTGTGTACTGAATAAGAATATGACCACACGCGCGCGCTTCGGATCGCCCTCCTCATGGGGCTTCACTACCTCACCCGTGCTCAGCCACGACACACTCACTTTGAATTAAATTTGCTTGTCGCGTATCCGATATGCCACCCACGATCAAGACTTCTAGCAGAATACCATAGATGAACAATTCCTGAAGACGAGTCATAATCAAAGGTGGATCGGTATATCCTCTCATTGTCCCACCCAAGAGGATTAATGGTCAATATGGGCTTCTCCATGGTTACCCAGTTCACCCTGTCCACGCTTTTAGCAAAGTAAAGGGAGCCACCTTGAAACTGAGAATCCATATCGCTCTCGCTGGCGCAGAAGAACATCCAGTACTCATTCATGGAGGGAATATACTTCACATCCATGTGCCAGGGCTGCGCCTCGGGGGTGAAGGTCACGTTACGAGCGCTGGACCAATTTAACCCATCACTTGAACGCCTATACTCAACACGGTAAACGCTCTTGCCTCGCATATACCACATGTACCAGTCGTGGCCCTGCTTCACGACCGAGTATGACATACCAGTAGCTGTTTTTCCGCTCCAACTCAAGACGAGACGTGGTTGAGTCCAGTGTACGCCATCACTCGACCTCTGAAGTGTCAATGCGGGACCATCGCAGTAGTAGAGCCAGAGCTCATCTGTGTCGTTGTTATAAATCAGCTCCGGGTCAGCGTAGTTTCCTCCGGGTGGATGACTGACTATTGGGTTTTTTAGCCCCGCTGGGGTCTGCCAGCCGCCATTCACCTTAATGGCTGAGTCGTTGCCGACGAGTATGGAGGGGTTCTCATACTTGTTGTTGCCATTTGGGTAGGGAGTGATGGCCAGCCAGTACCTCCACCCATTCCATGCCCCGGGAAAATAGACGATGCTTGGGTGGACCGTTTGGTTTGACCCATCAGGGGTTGGGGTGCGCTGGTACATTGCCGCGTTAATAAAGTTGACGTTAAATGGATGCGATCTATTCACGCTATAGAATCCAGCAGTGAGGATGACTGCCAATAAAAAGATGGATGAAATTATGGCGATTTGGTTAAATTTCAGGATATTCACCAAGGAACCTCGCAATAGTCTTTCCAAGTATAAAGTCCTTGAGTTTAATCTAATATAAAATAAAATCCCACCATAACCTGAGAGTAACTAAGAATACCCCTAGCGCGCGATATATCTTCCTTCACATGCGCCTTTCGCGTACATTATGCCTAGAGGGGCCTCAGTATCTCGAGCAGCTCGCGCCGGGTCCAGAACTTCTCCCCCTCGAGCTCAGAGTCAATCACGCCATTTATGATCCCACGCTTGCGCTTGATCAAGGCGTCTATCTTCTCCTCGAGGGTGTTCTGGACGAGGATCTTATGGACGTATACGGTTCGGGTCTGCCCAATGCGGTGAACTCGGTCCGTCGCCTGGTCCTCAACGGCTGGGCTGAACCAGTTGTCTACGTGGATCACGTGGTTCGCCGCGGTGAGGTTGATGCCGTGACCCGAGGCGAGGACACTGCAGAGCGCAGCAGCATAGCCGCCGCCGTTGAAGGCGTCAATTAGGCCCTGCCGGTCGCGTGTCTGGCCGTCGATCCTGATGTACCGCAGCCCCGCTTCGCCGAGCACCCGCTCGAGGAGGTCGAGGGTACCGATGAAGTTGGTGAAGACGACGCAGCTCTCTCCACCCTCAGAGATCTCCTGCACCTTCTCGCAGACGAGGTCGAACTTCTCTGAGCGCCCTAGGGCTGGGTCCCAAGCGCCGTTCGCCATGGCGGGGTGGTCGCAGAGCTGCCGGAGTTTCATGATGACGGGGAGGATGCTGTCGACGTAGCCGACGCGTTGCCCGCTGAGGAGACGTTGCTCCATGGGGCGGACCTCGGCCTCCTGGATGCGCCTGTAGAGGAGCTTCTGCTCCCCTGTGAGATCGACCCAGTACCTCATCTCCACCTTCTCGGGGAGGTCCTTCGCCACCTGCTCCTTCTTCCGGCGGAGGATGAAGGGCTTGATGCGTCGCTTCAGCTCCGCCATCTGGGATGTGTCTCCCTCGAGGATTGGCTTCTCGTAGGTGCGGAGGAACTCGCTGTAGGTACCGAGGTGGTCGCGCATGAGGAAGTCGAATAGGCTCCAGAGCTCAGCGGGTCGGTTCTCTATGGGTGTGCCGCTGAGGCTCAGCTTGTGGGCGGCGTTCAGCTGTTTGATGGCTGAGGACCGCTGGGTCCCTGGGTTCTTGATCTTGGTGCCCTCGTCGAGGACGACGAAGAGCCACGGCACCCTGCTGAGTTCCTCGACGTCGGCGACGACTGTATCGTAGCTGGTGATGTAGATTGTGCGACCTTTAGCTGGATGGTCGATTCGCCTGCCAGGGCCGTGGTAAATGTTCACATGAGTCGCCCTGGGGAAAACGGTCCTTATCTCGTTCTCCCAGTGCCGGATCACCGCCACGGGGCAGATCACGAGGGAAGGCTCACCCGCCCCCGTCTCCTCGTAGATGAAGCACATCGACGCGAGGCTCATCAGAGTCTTCCCCAGTCCCATGTCGTCCGCCAGCAGCCCATGGAGGTTGTGACTGAACAGCCAATTGAGCCACTGGATGCCCGTCCGCTGGTAGGGGAAGAGACTTTTACCGCTCCTCGTAAGCTGCTCCTCGATCCTCTCGGGGAGCCTGTAAGCCTCGTCGCAACGGAAGTCGGTTATCTGGTCGAGGAACTCACTGTACTCCTCTGAGGCCTGCTTGACCCCGCCGATCTCCGCGATGAACTCCTCCAGGGACCGGTAGGCTTGGAGGCCGAGCCTGTATCCCTTCTCAGTCTTCCTCGCCCCGAGGCCCCTGAGGCGTTGCTCGTGCTCATCCCTCCTCCTCTCGACCCGCCTCACCCACGTGTACGCGTCGGCCCTCACGTAGCCGCCGTCGTTGCTCGCGGGGAGGCCGGGGGAATCGGATTTGGGGTCGTAGACTATGTTGAAGTCGAGCCACCCCGGCTCGTTGTAGCCGATGAGGATGGTCGGCGGCTGATCCTCCTCGATGATGGTGACCTTTCTCGCACCGTCGGCGAGGACGGTTGTGAAGCTGCTTCTGAGGAGGACGAGGTCTCTGAGGAAGAACTCTGGTATGTCACCCAGACCAACCGCCCCCTCAGCGATGTCCAGAACCTTCCTGGAGGCCTCGTCGAGCAGATAATAGTCCTCGCCGACTCTGAGGTAGCCCTCACCCCGCTCCACCTTAGATGGGTCGAGGTGTTGCCCGCTGGGGTCCTCGTACTGTGGCTCCACGATTACGCCCTTCTCCGGGTCGAAGTCGAGGGAGAGGGATCTGATTGGGCTACCCGCTCTGCACCGGATCGCCCTACTGCGCTCCGTCTCCCTGACCCTCAGCAGCCTCCGGAGACTCTGAAGAGTCGCGGGGTTGAAGCCAAAGAAGATGTCACCACCCCTATAGATGGGTCCGAGGCTGAGTATACTCCTGAGGACGCCGAGGCACTCGGGGGAGATGGGCTCCTTGCCTTCGCCGATCCTTACTGAGGCAGCTTCGATGTCGATCTGCGTGGTATCGATCCGCTGATCCCCATCCTCAGGATACACACCGATTACGTGATTGTTTGAGTCGTCGACGTCGAGGATAAAGCGGAGGCTGATGCTCTTCTGCTTTGGCGCCCTCCCTTGAGCGGAGAGCTCCGCGAGGAGGTTCCTGAAGCTATGTGGTGACCTCTGTCGAGGCTCCTCGATCTCCAGGGCGTTATCACAAGGGGATAAACACCTGATGACCGACTCACTACCCCTCACCCAGTACATATATCTCCGCCTACACCTGACACACCTCCCAGCGTCGCGGGGAATAACCGTCCTGGGTGTAGGTGAAGCAGGCATGCTTCCAGCTAGACAGATGAGGCCCGTTAAAAACAATGCGGACAAGCGCACGCAATCATTCAAACAGACTCGTTTCATTGAGTTGCGAGTGCATAATTCTAAAACTCATAGATTCCTGATTAAGTTAGTTTAAATAGTTAATTAAATATGAGGAGGAGAGGATTGGCCGATAAAACGGATTTAATTGTGAGATCGGAGACATTGCCTCTACCGCCTAAAAGGGACGGAACTATGACAATAGCTTTAGAGACGTTTTATGCAAGCGTAGGAGAGGACCATGAGGTATTTGGAAGAACATATCTGAGGGTACGGGAAATTGGGACTTTCACATCAGATACTCCGTATTTGATAATTCGTGAACTAATTAATGACACTCTGAAAGAGGCACAGCTTAGGGACCAGAAGAGGTTGGATGTTATCGAAAGGTCCGGAGAACATCGGGGACAAATGCTTCAACGATAAGAAGGGAAGTGCTCAATTTTATGGTCTAAGATGAAACCATATAAACATCCCCTTGACTCTAGACATACGCGCGCCTCATTTTTTTTCAAAGAATCATGTACGACTATTTGTTTAAATATCACGCGTCGGCCTGTTTAGAAATTCTCAATTAAACGAGAATCTGATTTAGAATGGTATAAAGTTGGGGAATGAAGCTCCAAAGATCTGGATTAAAAATAGATCCAGTATATGAAGCACCAACCACGAAACTATGACTATGCCCAGCGTCCCAAGCCAACCGGTGTTGAAGGCTCCTCTGTAGACCACTAGCCAAGCTATGATCGCAAGGTCGAAGCCCAGGACGGTTGCTGCGGGGCCGAGTAACGTGTTTAGTAATATTGCAACGATGTAGAACACCAGGAAGTAGACTATTGTGCCACCCAGTGTGGCGCCCATAGCATCGCCGATGCTCGTTATTGATCCCTTGATGATCTTGCCTGCGAAGTAGACCGGGGTGGAGAGTACAACCCAGAGGACTATCAATCCTGCGATAAAGACGATTATACCTGTCCACGTTGTCGGTAGCGTTGGGGGGATTGGTGGAGCCAATTTGAATTCACGCTCACGCGGTGTGTGCAATTTACGTGTATCCACATTCTTATTTGTAATTGATAGTCGATATAAATCAGAGTTCAGAACAGTGTTAAGGAACTCGACCACAAATTCTTGCATAGTGTGGCGAGTTGTGTATACGCATCGCGCGCGCGACAATAGCATAAAAACACGCAATGAGGTATGATTAACCAGTGTTGTACTCGGGGAGGCAATATGCGCAGCCGTTGAAGCCCGCAGCTATGGCCTTCTCCAGCTCGCAGAAGTAAGCTCTGTTCCGCGTAGCGATCCTGTGTGCCCACTCACAGTCCCGTCTGTGAACCTCCATGTGTTCGGTGGCCTTGTTCCCAACATATGGCGCGTAGGTCCCGATTCCGCTCGTCTCTATGTTGGCGGCGATGAGGGCCTCGGGCTCATCGATGACGAGCTTGTTGACTGTGACTTCCACGGTGACTGTGGACCCAGGTATATTCTGTTCTATGACCGCTGGGAACAAGACGATTGGTGGAAGGTTATCTATGATCTGGTCTACGGCCCAGTCGACGACCCAGTCTAAGATGAACTCTGGAATATCCCACGCCAGTGGGATGTCGATATCCGCATCAAGCAGGTCGATGGTAAGCTGCCTATCAGAGTTTATGGCCACTTTGCCGCTCGCGTTCTCTAGGTTTATGGTGATCCCACTTATGCTGCAGCTAAAGGGGTTGATCGTCGAGACGTCCTCATCAACCTCGATGAGTCCCCAGAAGATCTCGGTGGTCGTCTTGATCTGCGCGTATACATTGCACCACAGGTCGATGGTGACGCTGCCCGAGAGCTCGACGACGTTA
>CAZIKD010000074.1:0-8716 GCA_964539725.1 uncultured Candidatus Bathyarchaeia archaeon
AAAGGGGTTTTGGTATGAATTCGTGCATATGCGTGGATACCCCCTGGGCCATCAAATGGTATCCCCGAGGCTATTCGAATTGATTAGCGTATGTTGAGAATCGGTGCAGGAATGGAATCGGGCTTTCTGGATACACGTCTGCTTAAGGACAAGCTAGAACAGTGCCTTTTCCAAGACAACTCCTACTGAACGAATAGGAGTCTGATGAGCGATTTCGATCCGGCCATGAGGTGCCATCGGGAACCATTTCAGAACCAAATGGATTCTGGATATCTTCTCTACCAAACCTCACTTGAGTATCGTGCAATATTCTGTGAACCAGGCCAAGATCTGTCGGCAAGTTGATGTTAACGAAGCAAATGAGCAATGGGTCTGTGTTTCTGAAGTTCTCAACTGGAACATAGTTGATGCTAGTCAGCCGCTTTATGGCGTGGTGCATTCGCAGATCACTATGTGCAATGGTCTCTCTAAAGACAGTGATTGCGTTTCCTACATCATAGACTGCGTACAAGGGTTCAATATTGCCGTTCGACCAATATGGGATAGCTAGATTGAAACCATGAGCTTCATCATGAAGTTGTCTTACTACGTCAGAGCTTACAAAGGGCATATCTGATGCAAGTATAGCTGCATAATTGCTCGTTATGCTTTCAAGCCCTGTAAGCGCCCCAAGGATAGGCGCTTTCTTAGTAGAGGTATCCTTTGCTATTTTCACCCAACTCGGTATTACACGTCTGAAGTCTTCTTCTCGATCATCTATTCCTATCGTCAACACGATATCCTTTGTGACCTTAGACGCGGCCGTAACCACGTGTTTGACAAGTGGTTCACCACCGATTTCCAAGAAGACTTTGTTAAGATGGAATCTTGAACTTCTGCCTCCCGCGAGTATTACCGCTCCGAGATTATTCAGAATGCTCGACTGATTCTTCATATATAGATCAGTCGTCGCCAACGGTCAATTCACCCCGCCTCTGGACAAACAGCTTTGAGCGGCGTTCCTCGATATACCTAATCGAACGTTCTGACTCTTGAATCGTCCGTGGGGACAGACGTACACACATAAACCACACAAGCTCTCTCCTAATTCTTCCTGTCTTTTTCTCATATAGGATTCGCATAAGTGGGCATGAAACCTGCTCTCTCTGGTCTCTGAGGTATTGAATGAGATCCCAGTAAACGCTTTGACAGGACACGTGTTTAGGCATGCTCCGCAGTCTTTGCAGCGCTCGTTCAGAGGAAATCCGGTTTTGAGAGGAGCGTCGGTAAGTATTGTAGAGAATCTTACCCTGGGGCCATAGTCAACGGTGACAAGAAGACAGCTCTTCCCTATCCAACCAAGTCCAGCCAGATTCGCAGCAAGCTTGTGGGATATCACCCCAACCAGTCTCTTTGGATCGACCGTCTGGGATGCTGGTACAGGGTAGGCTTGGTAGCCACTCTCTTGGATTCTACTCGCCAACATAGAAGCGGCATGGTCCAAACGTGAGTTAACAGAATCGTAGAGATTCTTGTACCTGGAGATGACTTCTCGATCCCTGTGTTTGTAGAGTTCGTCAACAACTTCGTCAGGCAAGTGAATGCCAATTGATACTGCCTTTGGAAACTTCTTCAGATATTCCCCACCTTGATCACAAACAAAGGCCTGAGCTACTGTGAGGTCTGCGACACCAAACAAATCGATCCCATGTCTCTTTGCAACCTGTTCAAGCTCAGCCTGAAAGGATTCGCCCAAGGATCTTATGACTTTCGAGAAGGAACATCATCTCTTTCTCAAGAACTTGCGTATCGGGTGTTGCTATGAGCGTAATAAGAATTCCTTAACTTGAAACATATCTCCATACAAAACGATCATGGTCAGAGCTTCGAAGTGAACAGGTATATTGAAATCCCATCATTGTTGATGAAAGATTTCGGTAGGCTGAGAAGTATGACTGATATGGTTTGTCTGAATTCGATGAGGATTCACGATTTCCAAGGGGCAAAGAAAACCATCTTTGGAGCTGGAGCAGTTGATAGGACGGGGTTGGAGGCCAGACGACTCGACGCAGAGAATGGTTTGATCGTAACTGACACAACCATAGAGAGGACAGGCCTGATAGAGAGGATAAAGAGGTTACTCGAAGACGAAGGGTTGAGAATCGATGTTTTCAATGGAATAGAACCTGAACCGAGTCTGGAAATTGCAGATTCTACAGCGAAAATCTCACGGAAAGGCGATTATGGGTTTATCGTAGGGGTTGGAGGAGGCAGCGTGCTTGATATGGCGAAGATAGCCTCCGTTGCAATAACCAATCCTGGTAACATCTGTCGATATGTGGGTTTTGACAAGATTGAGAATGAAGGAGTACCAAAGATACTGATTCCCACAACAGCTGGCACTGGATCTGAAGTCACGAACATCGCTGTTGTTACTTTGATGGACAACAAGAGGAAGTCCAGCATTGTAGATGCCGAATTGCTTTCAGACGTAGCAATTGTGGACCCCCTCACAACGATGACATTGCCGACTAAGACAACTGCTGCTGCAGGGATCGATGCCTTGTCCCATGCAATTGAATCAATGATGTCAAAAGAATCTTCTGTGATAACTGACCTCCTTGCCTTGGAAGCGACGAAAATGATAGGAAAAAGCTTGAAGGTTGCATGTTGCTGCCCAGACAATTTGGAGGCAAGATACAATATGTCTGTGGCGGCCCTTATGGCAGGGTTATCATTTGGGAACGCGGGGCTGAGTGCTGGCCACGCGGCAGCGCATGCGTACGGCATGAAGCATGGCATATCTCATGGCGTATCATGTGCAATAGCTCTGCCATACGTCATGGAATATAATCTGCCTGTATGTCGAGAGAAATTTGCGTTGATAGCATCAGTATTGGGTGAAGAGACTACTGGACTGGAAGTCAAAGATGCTGCGACTAGGGCAATTGTTGCGGTCAGAAGATTGATAGCAGATCTTGAACTACCAGCGAACCTCAGAAGCATGAATGTACCCGAGCGAGACATTGAGAAGCTTGCAGAAGATATGCTCAGAAGCGAACGCATGATTGAAAGACAGCCACGGAAAATGACAATACAAGATGCCGCAAGGTTGCTCCAAAGAATCTACGGGGCAGAATCCGTAAGCAGTTATTCTGATATGTGACTTTCTGATGTTTGACCGTGTGACATTTCCTGCAAGTCAGTCTACGCCAAGCAGGACGTTGCTAGCCTTTATGATTGCATAGATCTCCTTGCCTTCTTTGAGTTCCAGCTTCTGAGCAGCGATCTTTGTGATGATTGAGACAATCTCGATTCCACCAGGCATCTTCACAGTGACCTCAGTGTTAACAGCACCATGTTGAATACTCTTGACCTGTCCTTTCAAGATATTTCTAGCACTCACTTTCAATATGTCCTCCTCCTCAATCAAGGTCAGGATAAACGAAATCACACTGTTAGTCCTTAATAGCTGTGCCCTTGGATTTGAGGTGCACTTGCACCGCTCTCAATCTTAACTGTACTAGTGGTTAGCCAACCAACCTTTCTGGCCAGCTGTTACCTTCTCAATGCACATTACCATGCGATCATACACACGCAGCAGCTCTTCTCCAGATTCAGTTAGTTCGGTTCCCCCGCCCTCTCGCCCGCCTATTCTTGTCTTGATCACGGGTTTCCCTATCGCTTTCTCAATTTTTGTGAGTTTCTTCCATGCATACTTATAAGACATTTTAGTGTGTATAGCCGCTTCTCGTATTGTTCCATATTCATCAAGGGCTCTGAGCAATCTTGAAGATCCTTCTCCAAGGATGTAACTGTCGTCGCTTGTCAACCAAACCTTGAAATGCGGTATTAACCTCACCGATCTACGCTTCAAAGACCGCTTATCCCCCTGATAGGTCTGGAAGCATGATCTAAAAAAGATTGACGCTCCCACATCCCATAACACTCATTCAAGAGCAGAGACGACATCTATTAACGTCATTCACTGCATGTTCTGGGTGAAACCATACGAAGAACCAATCAGATATGCTAGGGGAATGCTGACAGTCATAGCAGACAGTGAATCTCTTGGATTAATCGAGGGCAACTCACTCTTTTGGAGATGCAGGCCGCAAGCCCAAGCCTATCACAGCCCGAACCAGCGGAACCTGAATCTCCAATGGGGTAAGTTTTTTGGTGAAAAATTTGCCCCGTTATGTCTCATTGTACATATCCATATTTAAGACTGTCTAATCGCGTAACTCACATCAGTTACAGTGTAATTCTACTTGAAAGTCTTATATATGATGGCGACAGCGATGTGTATCGCCAGACATAACGAGGGTATATTATGTCAGAAATGAAGAAGATTAGTCTTACAGTAAACGGCGTTAAACACGAAGTGAAGGCTGGGCCGGAGAAGGTCCTCATAGATTTCTTGCGTGAGGATCTACGTCTAACAGGAACCAAACAATCATGTGACAAGAAGGGTCAGTGCGGGGCTTGCACAGTTATCGTCAACAAGAAAGCGGTCCGTTCATGTCTCCAGAAACTCGTCAATCTGCAGGGCGCATCGGTAATTACAGTGGAAGGTCTGGGTACACCGAAGAACCCACACCTAGTTCAGGAAGCTTTCGTGTTGTCAGGGGCGATACATTGTGGATACTGCACGCCAGGAATGATTATGGCAACGAAGGCTTTACTCGACGAGAATCCCAATCCGGAGACAGTCGCCATCAAACGCGCTTTAGCTGGGAATTGGTGTCGTTGCACTGGATACAAGAAGATAATCGATGCCGTGAAACTCTCTAGTCGTTTCCTCCGCAAAGAGACCACTCCCACAGAAGTCCGCCGCAGTATCAAGAGCGGTATGATTGGAGTATCTCATCCACGACCCACGGCGATGATAAAGGCATGTGGAGTCGCCCAATTTGCTGCGGACATAAAGCTTGAAAATCCTTTGAACTTGGCCTTAGCGCACAGCACACAGCATCATGCAAAGATCAAATCCATCGACACTTCAGTAGCAAAGAAGATGCCGGGAGTATTTGGAATCATGACTGCTGACGACATTAAAGGGACCAATCGGATCAGGACCTATGCGCCAGACAAGCCTGTCCTATGCGAGGACAAGGTTAGAGTCCTTGGCGACCCGATCGTAGCTGTAGCAGCGGAAACCAGAGAACAAGCTAGGGCTGCAGCGGCGACTGTCAAAGTGGAATACGAGCCCTTGCCAGTTATGATGACGCCAGAAGAAGCCCTGGCTCCCGGTGCCATGCAGATACAAAGCAATACGCCTAACCTCTGCTATTCGCAACCACTTCTGAAAGGAGATGCCGAGAAGGCGATGGCAGAATCGACTGTCGTCGTTGAAGGTGAATTTTCGAACCAGATGGTTCACCAAGCACCTTTGGAACCGGAGAATTGTGTAGCCTATCTCGAAGGCAAAGGAGAGAATCCTAAGCTGGTGATTATCGGACGAAGCATCGACATACACACCCACATGGCTCAGGTTCAGGAAGCAATCGGGTACACCAACACACGTTACATAGAGCCATTTTGCGGTGGACAATTCGGAATCAAGGCGTCGGTCACAACCGAGGCTGTTACAGCGGCTGCTGCCCTACATTTCAAGCGTCCTATCCGCTATGTTCCCAGCATGGAGGAATCAATTCTGACTACGCCCAAGAGACATCCATACTACCACAAGATGAAGCTTGGAGCCGACGCGAAGGGACACCTAAAAGCTCTCTTCTATGATTTCACCATCAACAAGGGACCATACATGACCATAGGGCACGTCATACTACAACGCAGTTTACACATGCTGCAGAACTCCTACAATATACCCAACATCAAATGTTTCGGTCGGATAGTACACACCAACGATGCATTCGGAGCTGCTGCTCGGGGAGCAGGACCACCCCAGACCATGTTCGCTCTTGAATCACTCATGGATATGCTAGCAGACAAGCTTGGAATCGACCGCCTGGAATTCCGCCGTATGAACTCTCTAAAGCCTGGGCAGACCAAGGCCACCGGACAAGTTGTCACTGAATGGCCATTCCCAGAACTATGTGACGCAATAAGACCATACTACGAGAGAGCGAAGAAAGATGCTGCAGCATTCAATGGAAAGGGCGGACCGTTGAAGCACGGCGTGGGAATTGCCCCAGCCGCCTTCGGGATTGGCAACGAAGGAGATACGGGGAAGATGTTCATAGAGATTGACCCGGATGATGGAGTCACCGTATTTGGTGCCGTGGCAGACCCGGGTGAAGGAAACGATGCCATGATAACACAGATCGCTGCGCACCAGCTGAATCTGCCCCTTGAGAAGGTTCGACTACATCTACGAGATACTGAGAAGACGGCACCCAACGGTCCCGCAGCTGCAAGTCGAATGACATGGATAGCCGGGAGCGCCCTACTAAAAGCCATCGAACAGTTGGAGAAGGCCTTCAGCGAATCAGGATCAAGAACCTACGCAGGTCTAAGAAAAGCTGGCAAACCTACTCGATATGAAGGTTCAATCAAGAACCCGGGTGTAGGCAAGCTTGATCCGAAGACCGGACAAGGCGACTCTTTTGTGGGCGAAAGCCACAATATCCAGATGGCTGAAGTGGAAGTCAACACGGATATTGGCGAAGCACGAGTTCTGAAGATGACATGTGCCGTGGATTCGGGACCAGTAATTAACCCGCAAGCCTTTGAAGGTCAACTTGAAGGAGGCATGGACCAAGGCGTTGGATATGCACTCAGAGAACAATACATACACGGCAAGACCAGAGACTATTTGAGCATGAGGTTCCCCACCATAAACACCTCATTCGACAGCGAGATCATCGTACGTGAGACTCCCCGTGCAATGGGTCCCTTAAAAGCCACTGGCATCGGAGAAACAACAATGTGCTCAACTGCTCCTGCAGTCATCAATGCTATTGCAGACGCCTGCGGTGCCAGAATACATCATCCGCCAGCCACACCAGAGAAGATCAAGGCCGCTTTAGGCAAGTAATCCATCAGACTCTCCAGAGATCGGGGAAACGCGGGCAAATCCACCCCCTCCCCCCTGGGGGACCTAGAAGATCAGAAGGGCAGACGTGATAGTGAACAAGAGCTTTCTGGAGACAGCTAGAGAAGACTTTCCAGCATTGAAAAGACTGCGGAATGGCAAACCACCCATATACTTTGACAATGCTTGCACCACACTGGTTCCAAAGCAGGTAATTGTTGCAATCACTGAGTACTATTCAGAGTACCCGGCATGTGGTGAGGGGAGAAGTCGATATTGGTTTGCAGAAGAGGTCTCAAGGCGAATCGAAGGGGATCCTGATAGGAGCATCAAAGGCTCGCGTCAGATAATCCAAGAGTTCATCAATGCTCAATCTGAAAAAGAGATAATCTTTACTCTCAACACAACCCACGCCATCAATACGGTAGCGCTTGGCCTCAAGTTTCAACCTGGAGATCTTGTTCTACTTGCCGACAAAGAGCATAATTCGAATCTAATTCCTTGGTTAAGACTATCGAAAAAAGGAATCGTGAAGGTTGATCATGTAGATTCAACTGAAGACGACACCTTCGACCTCGAGGGCTTCAAACACAAACTAGAGAGCGGCAGAGTACGACTTGTCAGTATGGCCTACACGTCGAATCTGACTGGCTACACGATACCCGCCAAGGAGATCATCAAGATGGCACACGATCATGATGCGAGAGTCATGCTCGATGGGGCGCAGACGATACCACATAGAGCTGTTGATGTTCAAGACCTCGACGTCGATTTTCTAGCCTTCTCAATACACAAAATGTGTGGACCAAAAGGAGTGGGAGTTCTCTACGGGAAGAAGAAGCTTCTAGGTCAAGGACTCCATGAAAAGACTCAGGACTGTGTCGTTGAACCCACCATCCTTGGTGGCGGCACAATTCGCGACACAACATACGACTCCTACAGTCTTCTTGACCCGCCAGAGAAGTTCGAGGCAGGTGTCCAGAACTACGCAGGACAGATTGCCGCGGGAGCAGCGATCAAATACCTTCGGAAGATCGGCATGAACCGCATAAGCTCACATGAGAACCAACTGAACAGGCTCCTAACTGAAGAGCTTCTCAACCGCTACGGCGACAAAGGATGGTTAAGAATACTCGGTCCACACAACGTTACAGAGAGAGCGGGAATACTGACCTTCGAGGTTAGACGACCAAACGCCGTGGGAATAGCAGAAGAACTGAGCGAGAGAAGCAACATAATGATTAGAGATGGCGCATTCTGCGTTCACTCCTATTTGAACAAGATACTCGGAATAGAATGGATAAGGCCGAGGCTACCAACCGAACACAGAATGCTATATCGCGTCTCCCTCTACTTTTATAACACAATGGAAGAATGCCAGGTATTTCTGGAGACCCTGAACAAGATCTTTGAAGAGCGCAGCTATTTATGAGAACAAGCATCAAACAAACTCGGGAAAGAACAACAGATGGACATGGCAGTTATCAAACACTATCGCAGGCTACTGAGAACAGGATTTGAATATTGCGGTTCGTTCGAAAACCCTTCAATATACTTGGACTCCGTCGGCGAGGGGTTACGTTTCTGTGGGCGTCCATCAGACTATATGCATATCTACATAACTGTAAGCAACGGCAAGATCGACAATATCAAGTATTTGTGCAGTTGTGACCCCACTGCCAACGTCGCCGTAGAAGTACTATGCACTTTGGTGAAAGGCAAAACGTTGGATGAGGTGAC
>CAZIKD010000075.1:0-8656 GCA_964539725.1 uncultured Candidatus Bathyarchaeia archaeon
GGGTTTCAACACAGATTGGGATTGTACACAATGAAGAAGGATTCCAAGCTGCTAAGAAGATGTATCCTCACAGACTCATCTTCGCAAAATATCTCTCCTTAAGAGACATAGCACAGTACAACGTGGGGCCTGTTCTCGACGAGATATCGAAACTTAAGGATCAGGGATATTCTCTTGCCAAGTCGTGGTTTGGTCCCCGTTGGCGTGACTATATCGATGTTCCGAAGGATTTTCGAATTAATCATCACAAACTGACATCAATTTTTCAAGCCCTAGAGGACAACGAGATACCACTCATCATTCACATGGGTGATCCCGACACCTACTATGCGTCTCAATACAAGGATTCAGAGAAATATGGTACTAAGGATGATCACCTCAAACAGTTAGAGGATGTTTTATCCAGACACCCTAAATTAAAATTCCAGATCCCTCATTTTGGTTCACAACCTGAGATACATAGGTTACCCGATCTATCAAGGTGGATGGAGAAGTTTCCTAACGTTGTAGTCGATACAGCATCATCAAGATGGATGGCCCGCGAGTTGAGCAAAGACTCAAGGAAGGCTCGAGAATTCATGTTCAAGTACTCGGATAGGGTCCTATTTGGAACTGATCTCTCTTCCAATAGAGATGACCGTAATTACTTCTCTGATCGATATGTTGCACAAAGAATTCTTTTTGAGACCAATGAACGGGATACTCCGCTGCCTTTCCCTGATGATGATACTAAGGACACGGGGGGTACATTCATCAATGGTCTTGATCTACCTCATTCTGCTCTTGAAAAGTTGTATTGGGAGAACGCAAATCGATTATACATCGCGCGCGCACGCGATTAAATTTTTAGAAGCGCATGTACGTGCTTCGGCTTCTAACGGCGTTCTCGAGGTTAGGCATGTGCGCGCGCTTTTGAGCGTTTAGGAGCTAGATATCGTTGTCGGCTAGTGAAGGATTGTGTCAGGTGAACTGTGTCGAGAAACCCTCTTCAACTTCTACGTCGCGCGCACGTGATCGAATAGAAATCAGCCAATCAATTCACATTTGAGGATTAGGTGGAACTGAGGATAAGTTATTCGCGCGCGGCACCTGGATGAAGTCGGAGACTTGACACACCTCCTCGACATACCTCTCCTCGAACCCTATTCTCAAGGCCAGCGTGGCGCGCGCGCTCATTTTTAAATAGATTAGTACATATTTAGAACCATGTGCGCTTGGGTAGTTGAGAAGAGAGAGGTTGTAGCGGATAACGCCGTCGTCGCCTCTGCGCACCAGCTTGCATCACAGGCTGGCATCGAGATATTAAGGAACGGGGGGAACGCAGTCGACGCCGCTGCGGCCACATCATTCGCCATCGGAGTCGTTGAGCCCTTCATGAGCGGGATAGGCGCAGGGGGCGTGATCAACATCCGATTGAGTTCCGGGGAACGATGCGCCATAGACGCCTATATCCAGGCCCCGAAGAAGATCACTTTCTTCGACTGGTCCACGACGGGTCACAAGGAGGTGGGTGTCCCTGGGATAGTAGCTGGGTTCACCCTCGCCTTGGAGAAGTACGGGACCATGAGCATCGATAAAGTGCTTAATCCCGCGATCATGTTGGCGAAGAACGGCTTCATCATCGACAGCTACGTGGCCTCTAACATCGCTTCGCAGGTCTCGAGGATGAACGGCGCCGGAGTCAGACTCCTACTTAAAGACGGCTTCAACTCCCTCAAGGAGGGAGATAGGCTGATCAATAAAAGCTTGGCCAGGTCACTGGAAATGATTGCGAAAGAGGGCAGCGACGCCTTCTATAAGGGAAGGATCGCTGAGATGATAGTTGACGACATGGAGAAAAACGGTGGCCTCATCACCCTAAAGGACCTCGAGGATTACGAGGCTAGGGCTTACGAGCCTCTCACCACCACGTATAGGGGAATCGAGATCCAGGGTATACCTTATGCCCATGGCGGCGTCACCGTCGCTCATATGTTGAACCTCATAGAAAGGTTCGACCCTAAGGACATAGCGGATGGCACCGTGAGGTACTACCATGTCCTTGCGGAAGCGCAGAAAAGGGTGTTCAAAGATCGCTTCACCTACTACGGGGACCCCCTCTTCTCAAATGTTCCATGGGAGGGTATCGTATCGAAGGAGTATGCAGAAGAACTCGCGTCCCAGATAAGCCTTGAACGGTCGTCAGGAATCGTTGGTCCTGGAGACCCATGGAAACACGACCACACATATGTGAAGCCGGACAGGAGCCTCCAGAGTTCGTACGGAACCTCAGCACCGGGCCCTGAACCTGAAACTACGACATCCTTCTCTGTAGTGGATAAGGAGAGGAATATTGTCGCAACGACGCAGAGCAACGGCGCTGTATTCGGATCAGGTATATGCGTCCCAGACGGCGGCTTCTTCCTAAACGACTTCATATACGGTAGAGGTCAGGTAGGCTTCTTCCCTATGACTTGGCATCCCAATTACCCAGAGCCGGGAAAGAGACCAGTTAACACTCATTGCCCGACCATCGCGCTCAAAGACGACAAACCCTTCATGGCCTTTGGCAGCCCAGGGGGCAGGAGGCAGCACGGGGCATGCGTGCAAGCATTCATCCACGTCGTTGACCATGGCATGGGGATTCAGGACGCTGCCTCGGCGCCGCGTATCCATTGCGAGGAAAACACTCTCTGGATGGAAGGAAGGATATCCGAAGCCACGCGTAAGACTCTGAGGGGCATGGGTCATGAGGTTGTCGACATGCCCGGGACAACAATGTTCTTCGGTGGTCTGAACGCCGTGCTTGTGGACCAGAAGACTGGGAAGCTCCACGGCGGAGCGGATCCGCGGAGGCCATGCGCGTCAGTAGGCTACTAATACGCACGTATCACGCACGATCCTAATCTTAGGCGCGCGCGAAACAGCTGAAAAGGAAAGGAGTTAGCAAATCACTCAGCGCATGCATGCATATTAACGGTTTCCAGTGTTGGGGCTACTCGGAAGTCGAGGCCCTGTGAATTCTAGTATGTCAAGCCCCCTCTCGAAGCGGTCGATTGTGTAGATTAATCCCCTGTCGTCGACGAAGACGTCGTTAGTCTGCACCATCTTCTGGTGGTCGCACTGGGGGAGGAAGTGTCCCACCTCCACTGGCCGATATGGGTTGGAGACATCAACGATGCGCAGCCCGCCACCGAACCATGAGGCATAGACCAGATTGTCCTTCAGATGCACATCCTCGAATGGTTGGTGTGGGCCGAACGTTTCATCTATCTTATCGGGGTTCTCAACGGATACGTCGAAGGTGGCGACTGAGACTGGGTTTTCCTCGGCTGTGATGTCGATCACCCACATCAGCTTTTTCCCCTCCATTCTGGGTGGTGCAATTGACTCCTGGAACCCTATCATCCACCTCCGGCCAAGGATCGGTCTGTCGACGGGAAGCGCGGTGTGGAAGACACCGCCGTAGGCTGGGCTGTAATCGCCTCTGCTCACAAACCTTGGCATCCTGATGTTGGAGATGTCGAGGATAATGAATCCGGCGTCCCAGTAGCCGAGGTAGGCCCTGTTGCCAAGCACGATAGGGTGGTGATGCCGATAGGACCGTTTACTTGGGTCCCAGGATGGCTTCTCTCCTCCCTCCGTCCACTGGCCCGGTAGCCACCACCTTGAGACCTCCCTTGGTTTCCGGGTATTGGAGAAGTCGACTACAACAAATATCGCCTTCAGGTATCCCTCCATTTCAGTGGAAATGTACGCAAGCTTCTTGTCGCAGTCGACCCAGAAGCGGTGCACGCCTTTCCCCGATGTCTGGAAAAAGGATGACTCTATGGGTTTTGCGGGGTCGGAGATGTCATATAGGCGTAGACCTGCTTCCCAAGTCTTCCCGCTCAGCTGCTCGTTGTTGACCAGCATTACGTTGCCGCATACCCTCACCTTGTGTGAGTGAGTGTTCTCCGGCGCCATTATCTGTGATATCATCTTGGGCTTCTTAGGGTCGGTGACGTTGACTATGGATGTGCCCATTCCCTGCATGTGACCGATGAATGCGTAGTAATCGCTTCCCCTCCTAGCTACACTCACTTGCCCGCCGTTCCCGAAGCAGTTCAAGTCGCTGTTGCCGAGTAGTCGAATATTCCTGCTTCCCGAGACTGTGGTTGACATTATAATTGCTGCAGTGAGTGAGGATGTATTAAATTATCGAGTAGATCCTCGCGCGCGCCCCGTTAAGGGGTATTTTGTTTGAGTCGACATCTCCCTTTCATATTGCATTCTTGGTTACGCTCATATTTTAATTAAGCCTTGAAATTTCTCGTACACCACCCACTTCAACTGCAGTAGGATAGATCAACTATTCAATCATGGTGGAGTATCAGCGTGCACGATTTCATAAATTTATTCTATTATGCGTGCCGTTCCTCATGGCTGTGAACACCAGGAATGTGACTAGGAAGACAGTCCCAGCTATGATGAGGAAAGCCGAGTTGTAGCCCTGGGCGTCTATGAGGGAACCGACCATAGCGGCGGAAACGGCGCCGACGAGGTTACCTATTATGGTGACGACGCTGAGACCCGTCGCCTTCAGGCTTGAGGGAAGGGCGGAGGTCACCGACGAGTAGACGATGGGGGAGAAGGCGTAGAGCACGAGCCCCATGAGGACGAAGTTAAGTGCCAGGGGAGGTCGCCCTCGAGCAGTGTGAGGAGAACGATGGACACCCCAGTAAGCGTCGCAGCCCCACATATGGCGTTCTTGCTCCCAACCTTCTCCGCCGCGAAACCACTGCCCACTTTGGCGACGAAACCCGTCGCGGGGAGGATCATAGAGATGAGACCAGCCGAGGCGAGGCTGAGCCCCCGAAACTCGACAAGGTAAGAGGGGGTGAATGTCAGGAGGGCGGTGAGACAGATGTTGTAGAGGCTGATAGCGAGAGCCATAGGGAGGAGTACCCCGGCATAGTCCTTCAGCCTCTGATTATTTTCCTGAGTGGCGTTGCCCTGCCCCTGCCCGCCAAAGGGCTCGTCCCTGAGGAGGGAGAAGGCTGCGACCGCGAGGAGGAAGGCCGGTACCGAGAGTAGGAGGAACGCCCACCTCCAGCTCCATATGGAGGCTATCGTGATTGCTAAGGGATAGGCAATAGTCGTGCCGACATTGGGCCCTGACTCGTGGAACCCAATCGCCCTGCCCTGCCTTGAGCCGAAGCGCTCTGAGAGGAGGGCGTTGGCGACTGGCAAATGTATACCTTGGAAGAAGCCGACAAGGAATCTGAGGAGGAGGACCATGGGGTAGGAGGAGGCGAAGATGAAGAGGGCGGAGGTAGTACCATATCCTATCATGCCGATGAGAAGGATCCTCTTCGCGCCGAATTTGTTCGCCAAGTAGCCGACGGGCACCTTGACGAGGATGTATCCCACGAGGTACGCGGACTCAATCATGCCCGCCTGGGCGTGGCTCAAACCCATCTCGCTGCTCAGGACCGGGAGGAGAGGCGGGAGCGCCGACTTGGTCAGGTAGATGCATATCCACCCAAACCAGCCGAGAAGGAGTACCGTGTAGCTGTAACTCCACCGCGGCCATGAGGCGCGAGACACACCAACCACTTGATGACGATGAGTTAAAAATTTCTTCGTGCGTGCGTCTTAATTAAGGAAATAAACAAGTTACGCGCTCGCATTTTCCGAGACTTGCGCGCAGGGAACAAGATTCACGAGTCAAAAAGGGGTTCGAGCGCGCTTAGTGGTGGTCCACCCTCTCCCTGATCTCCAGCTTCCTGAACTCCTGGACGATGCCCACTAAGCCCTCGATGGCCGCCGTCAGCCACATCTCCCCCTTCTCCCTCGTCGCCTTCGTCGGATCCCCCAACGTCCCCGTTCTACTCATGGTGCTCCAGTAGGGCATCATCGAGACGGGCCCAGCGGGGTAATAAAAGTCTCGGGGCGGGAAATACGTGTAGACGCCGTAGTCCATGTCCTTGACTGTCTTCGCCATGTCTACGAGGTCGGGTCTGATCGCCAGCATCAGCGACGTCTCAAGCTCACAAGCGTGGGACATGCCGCCCCTCTCCGACCCCCTCGTCCTCTTAACAACCTCGGCGAGCTCGGGGATAGTCCACCAGGCAACCAGCCCGCAGAGCACGTTGGGAGCCTCAACCATCGTCAACCTTGAGACCGTCTCCAGCCAAGGCATGTTGCTCCCATGACCGTTCACAAGGAGGATGCGCCTGAAGCCGTGGTGGATGAGGCTCCTATTGACATCGAGCATGTAGTCGACGAACGTCTGGCCCCTGATCGTTATCGAACCCGGAAAGTCCATATGGTGCGGGCTGTAGCCGTTCTGCTGAGTCGGCATCAACACAACCGATTCACCGATCTTCTCCGCCGCCCTCCTGCAGATCGTGCTCGTGATTGTGACATCCGTAATGATGGGCAGGTGGTGGCCGTGATCCTCCAGCATGCCAACCGGCTGGACTACGACCCTACCCTCACCCGCGACATCCCTGACCTCAGGCCAGCTCATCTCCTCATATAGAAACTTCTTCACCGCCAAACCCCTCAATTATTAACTATCCAACGTGACTTAAGCCTTCAAGCACACGCGCCCCGACGCGCCCGCGAGAAGGGATTGGGGAGGAAAAACGAGGTTGGACCTCACAGGGGATGACACCTTTAACCTGAAGCGCTTCGTGAGCGCTCAAGAAGCCGTCTACGATACAGTCTTGGCGGAATTGCGAAGCGGCCTCAAGCGAAGCCACTGGATGTGGTACATATTCCCACAGATCATTGGCCTTGGGAACAGCTACAATTCCAGGTATTATGCCATTAAAAGCGTGGAGGAGGCCAGACATTTCCTGCAACACCCTATTCTTGGTAAAAGGTTGCTGGAATGCACGGTGACGGTGTTGGCCGTAGAGGGCCGATCCGCTTCAGACATTTTTGGTTACCCTGATGACCTGAAGCTGAAATCCTCTATGACCCTGTTTGCCTTCGTCGCGGCTCCGGACTCCGTGTTTGTTAGGGTCTTGGAGAAGTATTTCAAGGGGCAACGAGACGAGAGAACGCTTCAGCTTCAAGAGAAAACTGGTACGAGCCCCTTGAAAAAGAGTATTACATGACAAGCATCAAATCTAGTTCATTGACTTTGCTACGATGCAATCCAAGACTCGCCAGGCGCTGCTGAGGATAAGACTATACCACACACAGGTTGCACAGGTGCTGTTCTGTGATGATGTAATCAGAGGGTAATACACGCACTACAGCAAATCCTATACCTTCGTGCTCGTGCGCGCGCGCCCATAATAGTTGATGTTTGAATGTCGGCACTTCAATTGTATAGGTGCCTAGAGGCTACTCAACATTAACCAACATCCCAGAGATTCATCCTTTAATGCGCGCGTTATAAAAAGTTAAAAAACCGACGAGCCACGGATACCACGAGATGAGATGGCCTTCGGCGAACATATATCCAAGTCCATCATGGGATCAAAATCCAAGGAGCTCATTGGGAAACGAATAGTCCTATGCGTGACAGGCAGCGTCGCAGCCATCAGAAGCCCCGACATCGCGAGGGAGCTGATGAGAATTGGAGCAGATGTCTACGTTGTGATGACTAGAATGGCGAAGCACGTCATACACCCCGATGTTTTGGAGTGGTCCACCGGCAACCCCGTCGTCACCGAACTCACGGGACAGACAGAGCACGTCCAGTATGGCTGGGAGCACGGCAAGCACGCGGACTTGATTCTTGTGGCGCCCTCAACGGCCAACACCATCGGCAAGGTGGCGGCCGGGATAGATGACACTCCAGTTACAACGCTCCTCACCACAGCCATCGGCGCGGGGATACCCGTCATCATCGCCCCGGCGATGCACGCCAGCATGTACAGGAACCCCATAGTTAACGAGAACATCGAGAAGCTGAGGAAGATAGGAGTAGAGGTTCTGATGCCCCGATTCGAGGAGGGGAAGGCGAAGATACCCGACACCCCGGAGATAGTCGAGGCGGTAAGGAGGAGACTGACGCGCCAAAGGGATTTAGCCGGTAGAAGATTTCTAATCACGGCTGGGCCGACCCGAGCCTACATAGATGCCTTCAGGTACATATCGAGCCCGAGCTCTGGGAAGATGGGGGTCGCGATTGCTGAGGATGCCCTGATGAGGGGGGCGGAGGTCACCATTGTATATGGCCCTGCGACGTCCCCGCCGCCGCCGGGTGCAAAGGTCGTGGAAGTTGAGACGACCGAGGAGATGCTTAACGCCGTGGTAGAGGAGCTCAAGGCGAAGAAGTATGATGCCGCTATCCTGTCAGCCGCTGCCTCCGACTGGGGACCGGCGGATAGGAAGATGGAGAAAACCCCCTCGGATCAGGGGGAATGGGTTCTACATCTTAAAGCCCTCCCCAAGGTAATTGCCCAGGTGAAGAGGGTGGATCCAGAGGTCCTCCTAGTGGGATTCAAGGCTGAATATAACGTCAGCGAGGAGGAGTTGATCGATAGGAGCCTTAGGAGGCTCCGTGAGATGGAGATGGATCTCATAGTTGCTAACGATGTCTCGAGGGAGAATCGGGGCTTCGACGTAGATACGAATGAGGTGTACATCGTGGACCCTAGTATGGGTGTTCTGCATATTCCGCTGACGACTAAGAAGGAGATCGCGACCAGGCTTCTCGATAAGGTCAAATCCC
>CAZIKD010000076.1:0-3177 GCA_964539725.1 uncultured Candidatus Bathyarchaeia archaeon
CTCTTCGGCCGGCTAGGATTCCTGAGTTGTTTGGTCCGGAGATGTATTTTCCGCCGCTGAATATGACGAGGTCGGTCCCCGCTGAGGTGTATCTCTTCAGGTTCTTTTTGCGCGCGCGACCATAATGATAAATATATTTCCAATTTGTAAAACGTAAAGGACTATTATGATAATTTATCCAAGTAAACAAATTTGAACCCCGGCACACGATATGCTTAAAAAAGAGGCATTGTGTTTGCACGCGCTGTGAGACCAAGGAATTTATCTGGTTCCAGTCTTACCAGTTACAACTCTGGACTACGCCCTTGATCAGCGATGAGATGGAGAAAGGCGTCAATTATCGATTCATTTATCCGAAGGATACTGCCTCGCCGCCGAGCTACGAGTCCATAGCTGCCTAATGATCACTAGTAATGCTCTGGAGAGGAAAACATCTAGCGCGCGCCATAGTTATGCTCATGTTAGTCTGACGGCGAAATTGTTGGTATAACTGTGTGTATTGATACCTGCAACTGATATAAGTGAAGGAGTTTACATTGAGCCCGATGAGAATGTCTGAGAGGAAATCAATAATCTACTTCTCCAAGCCTGGAGAAGCCGACGCCGATGAGGCGATGAAAGCCGCCCTCGAGAGGGCAAAAGAGCTCAACATCAGAGATATCGTAGTTGCCAGCACGAGGGGAGCGACAGCGCTAAAGGCGCTGGAGTACTTCAAGGGATACAACTTGGTCGTCGTCCCCCATGTCTGGGGGTCGAAGGAGGCCAGCACCCAAGAGCTGCCCGAGGAAACCGCTGAGAAGATCAGGTCCATGGGAGGGAGGATCGTCTACGCCGCTCACGCCTTCTCCGGCGTAAACAGGGCGATACAAGCCAAATTCGACACCATGTACCCCGCCGGCATAATCGCCCAGACCCTCAGACTCTTCGGGCAGGGGATGAAGGTGGTGGTCGAGATCTCAGCGATGGCGGCTGATGCGGGTGCCATCCCCGTCAACAAGGACGTGATTGCGATCGCTGGCTCAGGCAGGGGCGCCGACACGGCTGTCGTGATAAAACCTTCATACTCGCATATCCTCTTTGACATGGTTATCCGCGAGATCATTGCCAAACCAAGGGAGATTTAGCCGTGAGCTTCAACTAGAAGCGAGATACCGTTTTCTTTGAAATTTAAAAAAGCTATTTGGAGGAGTACCCTTGAAGCCTCTTGAAGGAATCAAGGCACGCGTAGCGCGCTGTGTTAGCTAGAAAATTCTATTAATGCAATCGATACTTACCCTATTAGATATTTTGAGTACCTTCATCGAGAAAAAGGGAATTATCATCATTACAATCATCACCTTAGCTTTCCTCGTAACAGCACTCAGCAACCTCGGCTTCAGCGAAGTGCCAACGACAACCATGAGATTGTCCAAAGGAGACACATTCTACATAGAACTCGATGCATCTCGAATCGTCGACTCCGCCATGATACTCATTAAGAACGGTGATATTATCCTGAAGATCTCGACTGGGTCACTAAACAATTGGCATATTGAACTATCAAAAACAATTCAGGGCTACTATTGCTGGCAGAAAATACCTCTCAACGAGGAGTCAAGCTACATCAGATTCGAAGCCGAGGGTGCCGGAGCGGAGCTAGCCGAGATATGCTTCACAGATCCTGAGGGAGAGAGACTCCCAATAGCTTCGATTCATGCAATGAATGGCTCTGGGTTTGAAAGACTCATCGATGAGCAGGAAAAAATCAGTCTACCAATCAGCTACATGTCAGAGACATACTTCGACGAGGTATACTTTGTAAGGGCAGCTGAGGATTATCTAAACGCCAGATACCCTTATGAGAACACGCATCCGCCACTCGGCAAAGAGATCATAGCAGCCAGTATCGCTATTCTAGGTTACAGCCCTTTCAGCTGGAGGATCATGGGAGTCCTCTTCGCAGCCCTCATTATTCCCGTGCTGTACATTTTGGGTAAAGATTTGACGGGTAGCTGGATCTGGGGATCTGTCGCTGCGCTTCTCTTTACACTCGATTTCATGCATTTTACCTTAGCCAGAATCGCAACAGTTGACACTTATGTCGTCTTTTTTTCGCTGGTCTCCCAGGTTTTTTTCTTAAAACATCTTAAGACAACGAACCATTCTGGGGGATTAAGTTTCTGGATTGTAGTACTCTGGGCAATCTTTTTCGGGGCTGCCTTCTCGACTAAGTGGTACGCATTATTTGGGCTCTTGGGGCAATTCTTTCTACTTGCCGCCTTAAGGAATCGGTGGATTAAGGGTAATGGAGATAACACGGGGACCGCGCACACCACCGGTTTAGCCAAGATTCTGATCATCTTCCTTGGAGCCGGAGGGGCGGTGTATCTCTCCACATACATACCTCAAATAACCATGGGTTATGGGATTCAGGACATCGTCCGAGAGCAATTCTCAATGTTTAGCTATCACTACGATCTAGCTACGACTCACCCGTTTTCCTCACCTTGGTATAGCTGGCCAATAATCTATCAACCCATATGGCTGTCATTTTCGGATTTTTCAAATGGTAACGTTTCAACTATTGCGGCTTTGGGGAACCCAGCGGTGTGGTGGGTTGGCATCGCTGCCATTCTCTTTTGTTTGTACAAGTTCATCAGGGAAAGGGACCCAGCGTCGTTATTCATACTCTCAGCCTTCTCTTTCCAATGGCTACCCTATGCCTTGTTGTCGAGGCCTCTTTTTCTCTACCATTACTACATGAATGTACCAATTCTATGCCTCGCCATAGCCATCTTTCTGAGAGAAATTTTTGGCAAAGGCAAACTTAAGCCAGTCATTTTGGTCTACTTACTGGTCACGGTCTATCTGTTCGCCACGTTTTACACAGTCATCTCAGGGAACCCAGTCCCTGCAGATTTGGTTTATTTCCTTAGATGGTTCAATAGTTGGAAATTTTAAAAAAATGCATATGCTCATGGGTAACATTAGGAGCGCTTGCGGAAGTTTTCCAAAAAGTGTTATTATTTTAGATGAAGCGCATGCATTTGAGTGGATTGAAACCAGTTGTGCATGCGAGGAGGAGAATTATGGTTATTTTATTTTCCTGAATATTATCACAGCTATCAGGACCAGAACCAGTCCTATTATTGTTGATTCGATTGGGAAGCCAGGGATTCCGCTGGATGGGCTAGGTGA
>CAZIKD010000076.1:3277-8565 GCA_964539725.1 uncultured Candidatus Bathyarchaeia archaeon
TGGACTTGGGGATGGGCTAGGTGATGGACTTGGGGATGGGCTAGGTGATGGACTTGGGGATGGGCTAGGTGATGGACTTCCTATAAGCGGGTTATCTTCACCAGTGACCGTGCCGGAGATCTTCCCCGAGTTCTCGGGGGGAATTTTCGTTAGCTGGAAGTTGATGTTCGAGGTAAATACTCCCACCGTTACTTGGACTCCTGTCTTGCTCTGCAGGATGTAGCCATTCATATCGACTTCTACAGTGTAGGTGCCCGTCGGGAGGCCGCTCGAGATCTCGTAGTCGCCGTTGGCGTCTGTAGAATCATGCCCGCTCCCTGCTGAGACGGTTGCCCCTTGTATGGGTTTGTTGCTCGTATCGGTTACCTTCCCCCTGATCGTGCCCGATGGCTGTGGGGGGGTGACGGTTAGCGTCAGGTTGATATTTGAAGTCTCTTGCCCCGCCACCACGTTTACGTTCTGGACGGAGTTAAAGCCCATGCCGGAGGTCGCAGTCACCATGTACTTTCCGGTTCCTAGGCCGCTGTTTATCCTGTAGGTGCCGTCAGACTCTGTCTGTGCGAAGCCGGTATAGTCTTTACCTTCGCTCGAGATGGCGGTCACCATGACCCCCTTGAGTGGCTGCCCGCCTGAGGTTGATGTGACCTTCCCTGAGATTACTCCTGACACGACAAGGGCTAGGTTGACGCTCTTCGTCTCGACCCCCTTGGTAACGCTCACTCCGCTGATGGTCTTCGAGAGGTATCCGGCGGGGGACATTGCGGCGACGCTGTATGTCCCGGAGGCGAGGTTGGAGATTATCCTGTAGTTGCCGTTGGAGTCGGTTAAGGCGAACCATCCGAACTGATTCTCACTTGAGGCTGTGATCATAATGTTAGCTAGGGGCTTCCCCGACCCCGAATCGGTCACCTTTCCCGAGATACCCCCAGAGCGTTCAAGGCTTAGGTTGACATTTTTAGTCTCGGTACCGACACTGACAGAGATCCCGCCCACGTTCTTACTTATGTATCCCTCCGCTAAGGCGGTCAGATTATAGATGCCGGCTTTCAGGCCCTGCGCGATGAGGTAGCGTCCTTCCGAGGTTGTGACGTCGAAGCCGTAGCCCTCTTGCCCGCTGGCGATGATCATCGCACCGCTGATTGGTACATCCGGGTTCGCTAAAACTGGGATCAACGCCTGAGTCGACAAGTTCATGAGAACGATAAAAACTATGAAACAAACAGAAAATCGAGTTCGATTCTGTTTACTAATAATACTAGTCATATCTATTCCCACTGAACCCTCGAATATATACATGCCTGAGCTAGAAATCTTGGGAGATTAACAATTGATCTCTCATGTAATCATATATCAAAAAGTGTCTGGATAGTTCCGCGTGCGCTCAAATCGAGAGAACGAAGCTTGCAATCAACGGGATTCCGTGATTATTTGATTGCTTGCACGGACACACACACACGCATTTTCGATCAGCCAATCAAAGAGGATGCGAAACGACTGCTCGTCGAAGTCCTCATTCTTATCGAAGGGGGTTACGACCGCTGGGAACACATCTTCGAGCCTGAACCCACTGACTCGCGTATTTAGATCGGGAAGTGATTTGTTCGCTCACCTTTAAAAGACGCGTGTCCTGGTGTCAGGACAGGTATGTGTGATTAAACCGTAATATTTAACACCCTGAATATTAATTGAATTCCAAGAGGATCTTCTTGAAGGGATATAATGGTAAATATCTCCGAGTTGATCTTACCAAAGAAAAACTCGGGGATCACATCTTCAACGAAGCAACACTTAGGAACTACCTAGGAGGGGTGGGTACAGGCTCAAAGATACTGTACGAGGAGACGCCACCCGGCTCAGACTGGTCGGACGCCGAGAACAGGGTTGTCATAGCGAGTGGCCCACTCGGCGGCACCGCAGTAGGCGGCTCGGGTACAATAACCATAGTAACAAAGGGTGCGCTGACGGGGGGTGCAACATCGGTCCAAGCCAACGGCCTATTCGGGGCGTACATGAGGTTCTCGGGTTATGATGGTATCATACTTCAAGGCGCCTCCCCGGAGTGGAGGTACATAATGCTCAGAGAGGGCTCCGCCGAGATGATAGACGCCGCCCCCTTCATGGGTCTCGATACATATGAGGTCACTGACGCGCTTCGCCGTGCACACGGGGTTAAAAGTCGTGAAGCGAGCATCCTTTCAATTGGACCCGCCGGAGAAAACTTGGTGAGGTGGGCAGGCGCCTTCGTGGACCACGGCCACTCAGCCTCACACAACGGAACCGGGGCCGTCCTAGGTTCGAAACGCATCAAGGCTATAATCGCCTTCAGAAAAGGGGAACTAGAGGTAGCTGAACCTGATGCTCTCAGAGAGGTCTCGCAGAGGATGTACAAGGAGGTGGAGTGGTTCAACGGGACCATAGGGGGGGTCGAGACTAGCTACAAATCGGGAAATGCCAGCCTCCCCATCATGAACTACACCACCAATATATGGAATATACCCAAGGAGGATCTGGACGCCTTCGGCGCCGAGTCGATAAGGAAAAAGTATCAGGTTAAAAGGGCCCCGTGCTGGGGCTGCAGGCTCTTACACAGCACAATGATGAAGATCCCCGACGGCATATATGCAGGCGAAGTAGAGGAACCAGAATATGAGCAGATGGCCGCATGGGGCCCCGTGGTCGGAAACAAGGACGCGGAGGCGGCCATGATGCTCAGCGGCCTAACCGACAGACTCGGCTTCGAGAACAACGAGGCGGGATGGCTGACGGGCTGGCTCATAGAATGCTACGAGAAAGGCCTGATCACAGAGAAGGATACCGGCGGGTTGAAGCTGAACTGGGGCAACGTGGACGCCATAAAAGAGCTCCTTGAGATGGTTGCTCACCGCCGCGGCTTTGGAGACCTCCTCGCGGAAGGCGTCAAACGTGCATCGGAGAAGATCGGGGGTCCAGCAGCGGACCTAGCCATCTACACCATGAAGGGTAACACCCCGAGAGGTCACGACCACAGGACCAGGTGGGCCGAGATGTTCGACACCTGCGTCTCCAACACCGGTACTATAGAGACTCACATGAGCGCGATGAGCCCAGGAGCCCAAGGACCCGGTGACCCCATCAAGGTCTCCACTGAGGTCGCCACAACCAAGGGTCTGATGGAGTTCGAGGATAGCGTGGGGACGTGTCGCTTCAACACCCGTATGAATGCGATACTCATCGCCGAAGCCGTGTCTGCTGCGACCGGATGGGATTATACAGCTGAGGAGGGTAAGAGGGTTGGTCTCAGGGCGGTCAACCTCATGAAGGCTTTCAACCTGAGGGCAGGGATAGGCAAGGAACTCGACAGGCCGTCGAAACGCTACAGCTCGACGCCCCTGGACGGCCCAACGGTGGGGATCAGCATCGTGACACACTGGGACGCGATGTTATCGAATTACTACAGGCTCATGGGCTGGGATCCAGACACCGGTGTGCCCTCAAGGGAGACGCTGAGGGAACTAGGCCTGGACTACGTGATCCCCCATCTCCATTGAATGAAGCCGGCTAACACGGAAGGACCTGATTCAGGGTGGATGTCAAGGTCAACTACTATGAGGCTGCCCGGGAGGCAACGGGTAAGAGGAGCGAGGTCATAGCCATAAGTGCAGGCTATACCCTGAAGGAGGTTATCTATTCTCTGGTTGAACGGTACGGAGAACCTCTCTCGGGTTATATGCTCGGCGAGGACGGTGAGCCTGCTGATTACCTAACATACTTCGTGGAGGGTATCAACATTCACAGCCTGAGAGGCTTCGATACCGAGCTGAAAGACGGGAATAAAGTCGTGATCGCATCAACCATAGTAGGGGGTTGATGCAAACTCGCACCCACGGCACTTGCTCGAAGGTTTAATGAGGTTAAAACTCCTTTAATTGTTTTTAATATAAAGACTCTACTAGATTCCATGAAGCCTCTTGATGGAATCCGTGTACTAGATCTTACACACGCTTATGCTAGGCCAATTTGTACACTTTAACTGCGGGAATGGGCGCCGAAGTCATAAAGATCGAGCCACTCCAAGGCGAGATGACGCGCATGTTTCCGCCGTCGCGCGCGCCGACTGGAGCCCCCCCCTTTTCTCCACCGGTCCACCGTCACCTGCCATGGGAAGCCCTGTATGGGGACCCGGTCTGATCCCTATGCTCCAGAGTCATCTTGATTCGTTCCCGAGAATTCAAGGGGATCACTGAATTGAAATATTCACCCTACATATTTCACTATTCTCGCGCGAACGAGATTGAACAAGCCCACTCCTTAAAGGGTGGGTAATTGAAATAGATTCAAGCGACGTGATCAAATGTTCGACTACAACGTCGACCAGAAGACATACGAGATCTTCGGTGTTAAGATCGGCGGAGTCCCAGGCCTAGCTCCGACAGTCATGGTGGGTTCAATGTTCTATAAAGGACATGGGGTTGTTGAGGACCCCGTAGAGGGACAATTCGATGTGGTCGAGGCGGAGAAGCAGATTAAAGACGCCGAGGAGATGACCGATGAAACTGGTTTACCGAGCATGTTGGACCTCGTGGCGGAGAACTCGAAAGCAGCCTGCAGGTACATGGACTTCGTCGTCGAAACGTCGAAGATGCCAATCATGCTGGATGTCATCGCCGAGGAGGACCAGGTCAACGTCCTACAGTACGCCAGCGACATGGGGATCATAGACCGGATCATCTTCAACTCACTCAACCCACACACGAGTGACAAAGTATATGCAAAGATCGCTGAGGTCGGCTGCACCAGCGCAATACTGCTTCTTCACAGCTCCCGTTACTTACTTTCGTCTAACAAGAATGCCCTATTAGATGAGATGGCCCCCAAGGCAATGCAGGCGGGAGTCGAAAAAATCCTCGTGGATACCGTCGTCTTAGACATCCCCACCCTGGGCCTAGCAGTGAAGGCTATACAGGAAATAAAAGGCAGATACGGTTACCCGTGTGGCTGCGGCGCCCACAACGCTATCTCCTCATGGAAGAATCTTCGCCAAAAGTTCACACCTAGCGCCGTGACCACGGTACTGGGGGTAACAAACGCGTTGCCAATAGCAGCTGGTGCTGACTTCGTCTTCTATGGCCCGATGAGGAACGCCGAGATTGTCTACCCCTCTATCGCCATGATAGATGCGGCTTACAGCCAACTAGTCATGGAGCAAAGGATAAAGCTGGGTAAAGCTCACCCCCGCTATAAAATTGGATGATATGCGCGCCAGGGCGTTGCTTAATTCAGATTTTAATAGATTTATTCAGGCTTCATGG
>CAZIKD010000077.1:0-8502 GCA_964539725.1 uncultured Candidatus Bathyarchaeia archaeon
CCACTAGTTAGACGGATTTTTAGTTAAGCTTTGAGCCAGAACGAGTGAAGATGGGGAGGTGTTGGGTTGGGGTAAAGTTTTATCCCAAAACGGTATTGACCAAAATGCCAGGGAATAGATTAGACGCAAGGAGTGCGTTGGTAGAGTGAAAATAGTGAAGATAAGAGAGCTTCCGAAGGAAATGCTTGAATCTAAGAATAGGAAAATCATGTGGAAAAACACCAAGATGCTGTTGAGAAAGCTAGAGAAGACATTTCCTATCTCGAATGCCTACGTCTGTGGTAGCTTCTTGACGAAGAAGAAGTGGCCCAACGACGTTGACTTGATTGTTTTACTGCAAATGAAAAAATCAGAAGGAGGAACGGTGGTCGGCTGACATTGAATTTGTTTCCACCCGTGAGCAGGCTCAGGAGATTTTGAAGGCAGTCGAGAAATACATGGGGAAAAGATACGGTTCTCAAAATGCTCGAATCTTCGAGTTGGAAACGAAAGGGTAATCTTGCGGAGAGACGGCACTCAGTAGTTCTACAGTCGCTTTTTGTTGGTTGGCGGGCGCTAACAGTCGCGCTTTTTGGTGCGCACCGAAAAAGCCATTAGATGAATGAATTTCAATAGGACGTGTGATGCCATGAAGAAAGAGTCAGCATTGCTAATTGTATTGATTATCGATCTTGCCTTAATCCCAGTACTGTCTCGTTATGTCCAGCCCGTGAAAGCTTTGTATTCAGCCGTCGAGATTGACATCAATCCCGACGGAAGTGTAACCCCGCCTGATGCGCCAATCGTTAATGTTGACAACATTACTTACACGATGACTGACGACGTCAACATTACAGCACACCCCTCCATCTACTCGGCGGGTATACGCATTAGGAGAAGCAACATCATTTTCAACGGAAACGGACACATCCTGATGGGTCATGGCGCAGACGGTTTCGCCATGTGGGGAACCGACCACGTTACCAACGTTACCATAGAGAACTCGACCGCGACGGGATTCGAGACCTGCCTACTTCTCGACCATTCTCATAACAACACTATCAAAGGAAACACCTTCTACGGCAGTAGTGGTTCGGTTGTCGTGGTGCAAAATTCTAACAACAACATCATAGACGGAAACAGCATAACAAACGGTAGCTATGGAGCAGACCTAGTCTATTACTCTGCCAATAATATCTTTACTCGAAATCACATTGCCAATAATACCTTTTGGTCAATTGCCGTTCATCAAGGCGCAGGAAGCGACATCTTTTACCACAACATCATCAGTGGCAACGCCATCAGCGTGGATGGACCAGCCAGCACTTGGGACAATGGCTATCCATCAGGTGGAAACTACTGGAGTGACTATGCTGGGACTGACACATACGGTGGTCCTTTTCAGAATGAAACAGGCAGCGATGGAATTGGCGATACCCCGTACAAAGTCAGCAACTACTATCCCATTAGCGACCGCTATCCCCTCGTGAAGCCTTGGAAGCAATTACCAGGGGACGTAAACGATGACAGATTTGTGAATATTCTTGACATTGTCTCCATAGCATCGGTTTATGGGTGCAAGGATGGAGAACCAAGCTGGAACCCAAATGCCGACATAGCTGAACCCTTTGGTGTTATCAACATCTTCGACGTTGTCACATGCGCAAGTCACTACGGAGAGAAATATCCCTAGCCGACTCTGCGTGAGCGTGGCAAGGCGAGGCTGAGCTATGACATCCCTGAGAAATCTGCTTCATTACAAACATACTAGGCGTCCGTTCTACGATGTTGCCTGATTTTGTAGAAGGTGGTACGGGTTCAGTGTGTTGTGCGTGTTGGGGTGTACATATGGGGTGGTTGTGTGTTGAAGCGTAAGTCTAAAGAACTCTGTTGACAAGTTGGTACATAGAGTGGCGGGTTTGTCTGAACAGGCGAAGATAGCAGCTCTTCAAGAGAAGATCAGAGAATCAAGAAATCAAGCAAGAACAATGAGTGTTCTTTCACTTTTCGCAATTATCGCTGCTATCGTCGGATTCTATTTGTATTTCCTTTTTTCATATGGAGGATGGGGCGGTCTCCTTATGGCAATTGCTGGTGCAATAACGTTCCCTCTCTTCTCTATCGGGGAATGGCGTGCCCATAAAACAAAAAGAGAGTTGATTAGTGAACTGGAAAGAATGAGCGTCGAGACTTCGACATGTTTTAAGTGTAGTAGACAGATACCGCAGGGCAGCTTCACGTATTGTCCTTTCTGTGGGGCTGCACTCGAGACACAATAAGATACTTAACGTAACGTCCATAACAGCCGTATATACGGAAGATATACCGCCTGCCTATTTGTGAATAACGGTAGGTTGTGGGTGTATAATATGGTTTATTCTGCTAGATGTATGGTAGAATGAATAGGGGAAATGGGGATTATGACGGTGGCTTATTGTCTATTTGGATGTTTAGGTTGCCATCTTGTGCTGGTTCGTTGGGGTAGACTATGTGCCGCTTCTTTAGTTTTATCTGCTCGAGTTTCTCTATTGCGGCTTTGAGTTTGGGGTCTTTGTGTTTCTCTGACACTTGTATCAGTAGGTTTATGGATTCTTTGAAGTCTTTTCCGAGGCCGTCTATTTCATCTATAATCCGCTTCTGTGCCTCTCTTACCGACTCGATTATTGCGGCTTGGCGTTGCATGTCTTGAAGCCATTCTTCTTTCTCGTCCTCTCTCACGACTCCGACTAATTTAAGTCCTGTTGCGGTCTGTAGCTTCATAAATGCCTGCTTTATGTTAACCGTCGTCATATATGTCAGTAAAGACTTATTCACCGCTTTTCCTGTCATTATTCCAACTATGTCTGGATTCAAGCTAAGGTTTTGTGCTTCTGATATTATGTATTTCCTGAAACAGTGTACGGTAAACTTGTAGTTTCCTAGTAGAATCTTCGCTTCTAAGGCTAAGTCTCTAAGTCGTTCCGTGACGCGCTCATCTTCAAGATACGAATGTGAATTTACATTGAACAGATACGGGTTCTCCTTCGTAGGGTACGTTGTCAAGTACTCTTTCAGCAGACTAACGGTAGTCTCACTAAGGCAGCTTCGCTGTACGGTCTTTTCCTTCTGTGCGATACGTGTAAACTCTATGGGTGCTGGCTGACTTAAATCGGGTAACTCTGCACGTTTAAGTGTAATTAGGTCTGATATTCTCATTGGCATATCTGTAAGTAAACTTATGATTAGCTTCGTACGCAAATCTCTGGCAGTATTGAAAAGTCTACGCACTATCTCTGGCGTCAGTGGAAAAGAGTCTATCTTAATCGTTGTCTGCGATATGGGCGAACCTGCACGTATGCTCAGTGACATTCCATAGTACCTGAAACATTGGAGAAGCCCTAAACACATCGTGCGACAAGTATTTACTGCGTACCCCTTAGAGAGTAACCACTGATGATATTTCTCTAGTTCCTTCTCAAAGTGTGTACTTCCTTGTTTCGCGTCCAGCATAGTTTCGCCCTGCTTCGGTGTAAGGTCTGCTTTACGTTCCTCCAGTATCACATCTATCGATTTCCCGTAAAACTGGCAATATAAATCTAGGCCTCTGCGGTATGATTTGGCCGTGCTTTTGCTTACGCTGTCTAGGAACGTCTGCACAATATTCTCTTTTCCTACGCTGCAAATAGGGGTTTCGATTGTTTCAGCTTCGGGCTTGGTTGTGCAATGTCGAGCGGAGTCTTCGGGAGATGTCTCCACTTGGGGGCGGGTTCAAATCCCAGCGACCCCACCAACCACAATTCTGCCTTATTTGCGAGAAGGAGTGTATCTTGAGCGTTTCTTGCATCTAAACATCCCGAGAGCTTAATTTCGCTCGGGGCATCGCTGTAAGAGACGTTTCGTCTTCGGAACACCGATCCGAGGAGGAAGTGTCTCGAATGTCAACAACACCTCTGCAAAAAACGGCCGTTGCAAGTGACAATATGTGTCACGGAAACCTTTTCAGAGAGTTGCTGTTAAGCTAATATTGGTTCAGCTGTATGGCGAAGCTATCAAGCGTGGAGCTACTTCTGACGGATGCCGAGAAAAAAGAGAAGAAACGAGAATGGGTGGCAGCCGCCAAATGCTATGAGAAAATGCTAAGCCTGATGCCGCCAGAGAATTTCAGTCGTTTAGCTGAGATTGAAGGCTATTTGGGGCATGCTTACTACCGCGGGGCAATGCAGGCAAAGAATTCTGACAAGTTCAGTGACAGGATACGTCAAGCTGCTGCCAGCTACCGTAAAGCTAAGGAATTCTGTGTGAAGTCTAGCGTGCCTAGAGAGAAACCGAAGATGCTGTGTTACGACGCTATGACTGTATACATGGATCTTTGGCTTACTCTGGAAGTGGGTGAGAGAAAAAGGCTGCTTGATGAGTGTTTGGTAATTGAGAGAAAAGCACTTAAAGCCTGTGAAGAAAACGAAGAGACAATTGGCCTGGGTAAAACCTGTATAGAACTAGCTAGCTTCTTGTCAGACCGATTAGACCTAGAGCTAGACATGCTGACCAGGGAATCACTACTTCACGAAGCACTTAGCGTCGGGGAGAAGGCAATTCGAATATTCTCTGAAGCCGAAGATAAGCATGAACTCGCCAGAGCTCTTTACATAACTAGCGTCAATTGTCTTGATGGCGCCTTGTCCTTACGATTGGAAGGAGAAGAAAAGGAATGTGTGCAGAAAGCATTCGAATATGTAAAAGAGGCAATCAAAATCTCTGAGCAAATTGGTGACAACTATCTTCTAACCAGATCAACTGTTTGCTTAGGATCTATGGAGAATGATATTGGAGCAGGAGTAGAGAAAGGATCAAACCTCATCAAGAAAGCTCTTCAATGCTGCACCGAAACAACTGATCATCGTACAATGTCGGAGGCATTCGACGGATTGGCATTCGCAACAGAATGGAGTATGACTTGGGAAGAGGACCTGGAGGAACTTAAAGAAAAGTCAAGGATATGTGAGGAATATGCAGGCAGAGCCATCAGCCATAGTGCAATCATCAACTACAGTCGAGGTATCTTTCATTCCTATGGTTATGGATATGTCGCGAATCTTAGGGGGTTAGCAAGTAGAGAGACAAAAATCGAAGCACGGCATGGATTACTGAAGAAGGCTGTAGCTCTTGGAAGGCAAGGCTTGGAACATGCACAACGTGTAGGTTCAGCACACACAATTTTCCACGTTTCATCCGAGCTGGCTCACGCTTTGTATGATCTTGCAACAATGGAAATGGGAGCAGAGAACAGACAGTTACTTCTGGAAGCCATGGCACTGGGAGAGAAAGGCGTTCAATACACGGAGCAACTTCGCCCTCATTACCCGTTGCCCAAATCTATTCCTTACGAAGCTCTGGCCCTCACAATGCTCGAACTCAGCAAACTAGAAGAAAAGGACGAGGACAGAAAAGAACTTCTCGAAAGAGCAGTTTCTCGAATGGAAACCTGTATAGAGCTCTGCCAAAGGCACGTAACCTCGTTTCCCTCACGTCGAGAGCTCTTAGCATTGCTGGGAGGCTATGAATCAGAACTAGGAACGATCCTGAACCAACTCTATAAGACTACTGCCGAAAAAGAAGTCCTAAGAAAGCTGATAGGCGTGTACCAAAATGCTGCTCGCCTGAACGAAAGCGCAAATCTTGCAGGTCGGGCAGCGGAAGCCTATTGGCAAACTGCGATAGTACATGATCGTCTTGGTGAATATGAGGAGTCTGCGAGCGATTTTGAATCTGCCTCCAAACAATATGCGCTGAGCGCTGAAGTTACTCCTCAACTTAGTAGCTTCTACATTGACTACGTCATATACATGAAGGCTTGGAGTTACATTGAAAAAGCCAAGCATAATCATGAAAAAGAAGAATATGGCAGTTCAAAAGAGTATTACAAGAAAGCAGCTACCGCTCTCAATTCATCAAAATCATGGATATACCTCGTTCCGAACTACTCAGCATTGAGCCGCCTAGAACAAGCCGAAGACCTGAGCCGTGATAATCGGGGCGAGCAGGCAATTCTGGCCTTCAAAGAAGCAGCCAAGCTGTTCAGCCAAGCCCAAAAATCCATCGGAGTGAGATCCAGAGAAATCACAAGCTCAGAAGAAAAGGACAATTCCCTCAGACTTGTTAAAGCTTCTAACATAAGAGAGGAGTATTGCCTATCAAGAATAATCATAGAAGAAGCCAAGAACCTCTACACCTTGGGGGACTGTTCATCGAGTGCAGAAAAATACGGATTTGCGACTGAAAAATTGAAGGGAATTGCACGCGTAATGGAAACAGAAGCAGAACTCAAAGAGCTCCTTCCAATGATTCACATGTGCCAAGCTTGGCAAAAGATGAGTATGGCTGAAGAGACTGCGGACTCAACTTCATATGCTGAGGCAGCCGCACTTTTTGCTAAGGCCAAAGAGAGCAGCACCAGAAAAAGAACTGCCATGTTAGCCGCTGGCGACTCCAGTATATGTAAAGCACTTGAGTTGGGTACAAAGTACAAGTCGACAAGAAACGTGATCTTCTACTATGAGGCAAAGCACTACATGGAGAGTGCCTCTGACTATTATATGGATGCTGGATTTGGAAATGCATCAACCTCGGTTAGTGCAACCGAAGCTCTGTTTGACGCCTACTTCTACACGGACAAGGCTGAAACTGAAGCTGACCACCTAAACAAGACAAAGCTCTACGGGCTCGTCGAAGGATACCTGGACCGTTCAGCCAAACTGTTCAACAAAGCAGGGTATCCGAAAAAGGCCGAGGATGTATCCAAAACTCTTGAAAGAGTAAAGGAAAAACGTGAATTCGCACTTTCCCTAGACAAAGTGCTGGTAGCGCCAGCGGTAACTTCCAGCACTGCAAGCATAGCAATTCCCACACCTTCCCATGAAGAAGCAGTAGGATTAGAGAGATTCGAACATGCAGATGTACAGGCAAGTCTCAATGTGAACATGAAAGAATTCAAAGCAGGTGAAGACCTAGTCTTGGGAATAGACCTCGTAAACGCAGGAAAAGGATATGCTTTACTGGTCAAAATTGAGGAAATCGCTCCAGAGGATTTTCAAATTACGGAAGCACCTGAGCCCTACACTTTCGAAGACACCTGCCTTAACATGGGTGGAAAGCTGCTTGGCCCACTTAAAACCGAAGAAGTGAAACTGACTCTAAGATCGATGACGAAAGGAGTGTTTGTCATCAAACCCAGAATACTCTATCTGGATGAAACTGGAAAATACAAATCCCATGAACCCGAACCTGTCACGATAACGGTCATGGGACCCGAAATCAGCGGCCGACCAGCGCACTATCACAATGACTATATTGCAACAGGATACGCAGATCTTGATAGGTTGCTGTGCGGCGGAATACCTCCAAATTACGCAGTTGTGTTGACTTCATCTTCATTCGATGAAAGGGGCTTGTTGGTCAATAGCTTTCTTGAGACTGGAGTAAAGAAAGGGGAAGTCACGTTTTACGTCACCATCAACCCCGGCATGGAGAAGACCCTGGCCGAGGAGTTCCCGTCAAGCTTCTACCTTTTTGTCTGCAACCCTCAGGCTGATGCAATCGTCAAAAGCGCACCTAACGTTTTCAAGTTGAAGGGTGTCGAGAACCTTACCGACATCAATATTGCTCTAACCTCAGCGATTCGCAAACTGGACTCTACGCAGAAAGGCGGGAGAAGAATCTGTATAGGACTAGTCTCAGATGTTCTGCTGCAACATCATGCAGTTCAGACAAGAAGATGGCTCGCAGGGCTCATCCCAGAATTGAGATCTGTAGGATTCACTATTCTCGCTACTTTTGACCCTGAGATGCATGCCACTCAAGAAGTTCGTGCAATTCTAGATCTTTTCGAAGGGGAAATCAGCATCCGCGAAAAAGAAACCGAAAAAGGCTCTTGCAAATACTTAAAGATTAAGAAGCTAAGCAATCAAAAGTATTCGGAGAAGGAACTGCTCTTAAGAAAAGGAAGCTTGCTGTGAGCTAGCACACGCTGGAAGTAAGTCCTGCTGAAAATCCTTGCCACTTTCTTCGCAGAGAAGCATGGGTCAGGTTGACAGCGCACTTTTGAGAACAAGACCCACCTGATGCCTTCCGTTGATCCGCATAAATGCGTGGGTTCAAACGTGGGCATTGACCTAAGCGACCCCACCAAGCGTCTCTTTCTTGTGAATAGGCGTATTTCAAGCCTTGTCGTGCCTAAAGTGCGATCTTTCGAGCTTTTTTCAGACTCTGGCCAACTGCAACATGTGTCTTTTCTGACTCTTCAACTAGTTGCGCTTTCGACGCGTGTTTCGTATTCGTTTCTTAGCATGCCATAGTGGAACAATCCCCATCTCAAGCCATCCTTCACACTGCATTCCCGAAGATGCCCCTCTCTAGCAAAACCTAATCTCTGAGCCAACCTGTGACTTCTCTCGTTATTGTCGCGTGTTATGATTATGATTTTGTGCGCATGTAAGCACTCAAAGATGAATCTTATTGCACGTCTTGCAGCTTCTGTGGCTAAGCCTT
>CAZIKD010000078.1:0-8495 GCA_964539725.1 uncultured Candidatus Bathyarchaeia archaeon
TGGGAGCGGGATAAAACCTCCCACAGAGAAGGTGTTATAGAGCCCCAAAGGCGACATTACATGGATTAGAATGAAGCTTGGATCACTACCCCGGGTTAGGCTCGCAAACCTCCCCACTCCAATACAGGAGTTGCCCAACCTCTCGAAGAAGCTTGGGGGCCCGCGCATCTGGGTTAAAAGGGATGATCTAACGGGACTCGCCTTCGGCGGGAACAAGGCGAGGAAACTCGAGTATCTTATGGGCGACGCCATCGCGAAAAAGGCGGACATCATAGTCACGGGGGCAGGATTCCACTCAAACTGGTGCACACAGACCGCCGCGGCTGCTCGGAAGCTTGGGCTTGACATTGTGCTCATTAAAAAAGGGCCGAGGGACGGCTGGGAACCCGCGGATTGGGACGGCAACCACCTCCTCCACGAGCTGATGGGGGCTGAGATCAAGGTGGTCCGCCCCGAAAGGTTCACGGACGCTATCGAAGCCGAGATGGAGGCCAAGAGAAAGGCGGGGAGGAACCCCTACTTCATCCCTATCGGCGGTTCTGTCCCCCTCGGAGCAGCGGGTTATGTAAACGCAATGCTCGAAACATTCAACCAGTCATCGGAGCTCGGAGTCGACTTCGACTATCTCGTCCACGGGACGGGCTCAGGTGGGACACAGGCAGGCCTCGTTATGGGTGCTAGGGCCCTCAACACAGGAACGAAGATTATTGGCGCCGCAGTGGACTGGACCTCAAAGGAGGAGCAGCAGGCGGATGTCAACCAAATAATTCAGGACAGCCATGACGTCCTCGGCCTCGACGTCGAGATACCCCTCTCTGACATCGTCGTCTACAACGAGTACGTGGGCGGCGGCTACGGCTTCATTAGTAAAGAGAAAGCAGAAGCCGTCAGTTTGCTGACGGAGACAGAAGGCATCTTCATAGACCCCGTTTACACCGCGACGGCGATGGCATGCCTCATAGACCTCTGCAGGAAGAAGAAGTTCAAGAAGCGTGATAACGTCCTCTTCCTACACACCGGCGGTTCAGTAGCCCTCTTCCCCTACAGAGGACCCCTCAAGGCATACTCCAGTGGGAAGCCATTCCCCTGGACGGTCCCCGACTGGAGTCCACAGGCCACCTAAATCCTTTTTCCCTAGTCATTTCTCTATCAAACGAAATGGCCTGCCCCTCACTAGATCTTAACCTCCCCTACATCACAACCGATCTCCCCGGCGTCGGTGGCGTCATCAGGGCTAGACCCGAGCTATTCACCGTCGTCGAGGTCCCGGCCTACGAGCCCCTCGGCTACGGTGAACACATCTACATCAACATAACAAAGCAAGAGAAGACGACACGAGACACGCAGATCGACATCGCCGGTCTACTTGGGCTGCGACGCGAGGACATAGGCCATGCGGGTCTAAAGGACAAGCACGCGGTCTCGACGCAGACATTCAGCATACTCATGCCGGGGGAGGACCCGAAGGAAGTAGTACAGCTACTTGAGTCGAGTCTAGGTGTCACAGTGAATTGGGTGAGGAGACACCCCAAGAAGCTCAGGTCAGGCCACCTTAAAGGGAACACATTCACGATAACAATCACTGATCTCGAATCCTCGTTAGAAACCGCATTGAGACACGCCTCCGAGATCCAGAAAATAGTCTCTAAACTCGGGATACCCAACTACTTCGGAACACAGAGGATCGGGAAGGAGGGACGGAACGTCATCGACGGTTACGACCTAATAACCGGTAACTATAGGGAGCGTAACAGGTGGCTTCGTCGCTTCCTTGTCTCAAGTTACCTCAGCTACCTCTGTAACCGCTACCTTGCTAAGAGGATCGAGGAGAGGAACTTCACAAAGATTCTCAGGGGCGACCTCGCCAAGAAGCATGATACGGGAGGCGTATTCACAGTTGAGGATGCCGTGACTGAACAACCCCGATTCGAAATGGGCGAAATTAGCTTTACAGCCCCCATATACGGCTATAAGATGAGGGAGTCGAAATATGAGGCAAAAGATTTTGAGGACGCGATATTCTCAAGCGCTGGAGTTACCGTTGACCAACTTAGGAGGATCGGCGCTGAAGGAACGAGGCGACTCGGGAGGCTCCTCCCGGAGGTCTCAGTTTCGTCCCACCCCGAAGGAATAACCTTGTCATTTACCCTGCCTGCTGGTGGATATGCTACAGTTGTACTCCGCGAGTTCATGAAGAACGACGGCATAATATTAATCGAAGCTGAAGAGAGCGACGAGGAAGAAGAAGGATAATAAATATTCCGGCTTTCTGGATTAAGCTTTCCACCACTTGAACTCTAAATACTCCACCCCGTCGCTAGAGGGTATCGCAGCTATGAAGGTCTTCCTCACCGTTGAGGCGAGGCGACCCGCCTTCACTATCTCCGCCGCGGACATTGAGTCCTCCCGTGACATCACCTGGACTATGTATGGTGCATGGTCTATTCCGGGGCCATGCTCGTAAACTGCGAAATCACAACCATACTTTATGCCAGGCGTGACGACAAAACCCCGTTCCCGGAGATTCTCGTACACGTTATATTTTGCTTCAAAGTTGTCGAGCTTCTCTCTGGCGACTTTCCTCAGCGCCGCAGTAGTGATGTTCCGGCTGCCCTCCTTCACGCGGATTAGCTTCTTCTTCTGAAGGTACACCCCCTCTACGAGGTCGAGAATAAGGGGCTCATCGAAGTCCTCCTTAGGCTTCGGGTTCCCGAGGGGCTTACCGTAAAACTCTGTGTTAAAGAGGCGTCTGCTATTCTCTATGGACCAGACAACTAGGCGGCCATCGGCGAGGAACTCAACCTCAACCGGGGCGTCTACCAATTTGGCCACCTAGAGGGCTAGGATACGTACCAGATCCGACGCCTCGTGGACCTTGTCGCCGAGACGCTCGAGTTCACGCGCTACGTCGCGTAGAATTAGTATGTATGCGATATCCGATTTTCCCGTTACGATGTCTAGGTCGACCTTAATATAGAGTAGGTCGAGCTTCTTCTCTATCTCGTCTATGTCCTTTCCGAAACTCGTCGCCTTCTCACTGTTGAACCCGAGGCTCATAATGCTGTCCCTCAGCTTTACTATGGCGTCGAAGCCGAGGTCGGACATCTTACCCATCCCCTCGGCTTGGCTCTCGCTCAGCTTCCACTCGCGGACATTGATGGCGATTAGCCTCATGGTTATAACCTCTATGGAGTCCATCATCCCCGAGAAACTGCTCGCAAGGCGTAGGAAGTCATCGCGGCTCACCAGAATGCCACCAATTTCACTCAGCTCCTTTATTGTCGAGGTCTTAACCCGGTTAGAATCGTCGATGACTTTATGGATGTCTTCCAGAGGGTCCCCGCTCCCCATCGGCTTACCCTTGGTGAGGTGATCGAAGATGATGAGAGATTTCCGGTATGCTTCGACGACGAGGCGTGCGTTGTCTTGACAGAGCATTAACAGGTTACGAAGCGTCCTGTCTTCGCTCTCGATGGGGAATACCATTTAGGAGCACCCTGAATCTTTCATAAGATTAATGGATGTTCCCATTTAAAATGGTGATGCTTGATAGTTTAGAATAATCATTATAGTAGTTACACACAGCAATTTTTGTTGTTTATAAAAGAATAAAGAAAAAGCTGGGAGGCTACTTCTTTTTCTTGTCTTTGTCGCTGAGCCACCACTCAAGGTAGTCGTCGTGACGTTTTCGCGTCTTCTCGTCGTCGGTCATCTCATGCTCGTATTTTTTGTCCATGGCGTCATTGAGTTGAGCCTCGTTCAGGGTGTTCCCGCAACTCTGGCAGCTGTAATGCTTGAGTTTCCGGTCCCAGTTTAGCCGTCCACCACAGTCTGGGCAATAAGGTGACATTTTCTGGTCCCTCTCATATCGTGGCGCCCATGCTGGGCGCATTTCGGTGCACTATTTAGTGGGCTACGTCTTAAACCCTTCTCAGCCCCGGTGGAGGTTTAATAGGAGGAGCGGGGTTGAGACTCACCAATGAGGGTCAATGTCAGGCTCTTTGGGTCTCTTAGACCGGTAAATGCGCCAGGAGAGATTGAAGTGGAACTCCCGGTTGACTCGAAGATGATCGACCTAATTGAGACCTTCTCGAAGGATTATCCAGAGGTCGCGGGAACACTTAGGAATACCTCAATGAGCCTCATCATGCTAGGGGGGATCGAGGTAGGAAACCTAGAAGGCCTAGAGACAAAAATAAGCGAGGGCTCCGAGGTCGTGCTGGTCCCGGTGACCCACGGAGGCTGAAACTATTGTCTTCACCAACCTGCACCAAGTGCCATAAAATACTTTCCATCTACAACCGCCCTTATAGCGGAGAGAGGCTTTGCCCCAAATGTTTCAAGGCGAGCCTCAAGGAGAGGGTTCAAGGTGCAATAAACAGGTTCGATATGCTCGACCACTGGAGTCGCATAGCCGTAGGGGTGAGTGGTGGGAAGGACAGCTTAACCCTCCTCCACGTACTCAATGAGATCGAGGAGGACACACACGGCTCCGAGTTGATTGCGGTTACTGTTGACGAGGGTATAAGGGGCTATAGGGATGAGGCGTTAGGAATAGTGGAGCGCGCTTGCAGGGCTGTGGGGGTCGAGTGGCGCTTAGTCAGTTTCCAAGACCTATTTGGCTACACAATGGACGAGATTGCATCTTGGGAGAGACCACTCGGAGCCTGTAGCTTCTGCGGTGTCCTTAGAAGGCGCGCACTCAACGAGGCTGCGAAGCAGGTCGACGCCGACAGGCTCGCGACTGGACATACCCTCGACGACATGGCTCAGTCCGCCCTGCTCAACCTCCTAAGAGGAGATCTAGGAAAGATGGCAAGCCTCGACGCCGGCGGCTTCACGAGCCCTGGCTTCGTCAAACGCATTAAACCCTTATGCGAGGTCCCCGAGAGGGAGACCACACTCTACGCCTACCTCCAAGGCTTCGAGCTACAAGGCACGGCCTGCCCATACGCAGGAGAGGCGATGAGGGAGGACGCACGCAAATTCCTCGGAGAGATGGAGACTAGACGCCCTGGCACCCTATTCACGACCTTCAACACCGCTCTCAAACTGATCCCAGAGGTGGCCACAGTAGAGACCATGAAAACATGCAAAATATGTGGAGAGCCCTCAACCGGAGCCATATGTCGAGTCTGTCAGTTACTCGATGTCTAGGAAAAAATAGTGCAGTATAAACCCCCCGAGCAAAAATGAAAAATTTTCCTCATCTATATTGTCGCAAGTTTACATAGTATACCGTCCCGCCGCAGCCTCTAAAAACCCAACCCGACATACATACTCTAAACAGGTGAACACAGTGACAAGCATCCTGATAAAGAACGGCTTCGTCGCCACCATGGATAAAGAGAGGCATGTCTACACTAAGTGTGAGGTCCTCATAGAGGACGACCGCATAACCGAGGTCGGTAAAAGGGTCAGGGCACCCAGGAGCCCAGAGTACATCCTCGACGCCTCGAACGAGGTCGTAATACCAGGATTCGTTAACGCTCACACCCACCTCCAGCAGTACTTCAGAGGCGTATACGAACTCATGGGCGACTTCTTCGAGACTAACCTCCCCCTCGAGGGCTACCGCCGCGAGGAGCAGATGGAGACCCTCGGAGCCGCAAGCTGCGCCGAACTCATCTACGGTGGATGCACTACGAGCATGCTCATATATACTTACCCGGATGGATGGGCACGCGCAGTCAACGAAGCTGGTAATCGCTGCATCATCGCCGGAGATATAGAACACGTCGACCTCGAGGAGCTCCGAAACGGTGTATTCGAATATCTCCCCGAAAAACGCGATAAAGCAATCAGGCGCGCCACCGACCTTTATGAAAATTGGCACGGAAAAGCAGAGGGTAGGATAACAACGATCATGTGTCCCAAGGCTCCCGATATGGCTGAGCCAGAGGTCTACCACAAGTGTAAGGACTTCGCCGACAAGCATCAGCTCCGCATTACAACGCACCTAAGCCAGAGTATGCGCGAGTACAGACAGGTAATGAAACTCTACGGCAAGACCCCGCCCCAGCATCTATACGACCTCGGCGTCATGGACGACAAGCTTAGCGGCGCCCACCTAACCTACGCAACTGAGAAGGATATGCAGATAATCCAGAAGACGGGTATGGCGATTCTTCACTGCCATGCCGTCGAGAACCCTCTCAACAATTGGATTGATCGAGGCATCCCCATCGGCTTCGGTACAGATGACTACTTCCACAACATGAACGATCTACTCCGCGAGATACGTCAAGGCCAATTGACTCGCGCTAGACTCGTCGGAGGCGCAGACGCAATGATTAATGACAGCCGAAGGACCGCTCGCCCGACCTTCTACGAGCTACTGGAACGGGCCACAAGAGGCGGAGCCGAAGCCCTCGGCATCGATAAACAGGTCGGCAGCCTAGAACCTGGCAAGAAGGCCGACATCATCACCTTTAACATGCTCACTCCCTACCTCACACCGACACGTGAACCACTCACAAGCGTCTTCCTATACGCGAACCCAGGCGACATAGACAACGTCATCTGCGATGGGAAGTGGCTGAAGAGAGATGGCGTGATGCAGACAATCGATCTTAAGAGCGCGTTAACCACCGCTCAACGGACTTGCGACGCTATCATAGATAAATTCTTTGAAGAACATCCCGACCAAAAAACGATTTGGCAGAAAAAAATCCCCTACTGATTGGGGATCCTACAAACCTAAGGCTTTATTTGATCTTCGATCTTGGGGCTTCCCCCCACTACGGGGCGAAGATTTTACCGCTTCAGCGCTCAGCCTGCTTCGGGTCTTTGATGTAAAGGAAGCAGCATATCATCCCCAGTGCTAAGAAGATACTTTGGAGGAGCCATGGAAATACCGGATTGTATGTATAAATCAGGCCGCCAAGCTTGCTTCCTATTGCCATGGGGATGAAGACGAGGAACCCGCTTGCATATCCTCCCCCAGTAACCCCGATACTCATACCCGAACCTAGTGCAGCCATTATCCTACCTCGGCTAGTTCTCGGAATGGTGTTCGCAAGGTATACAGAAGAGGATATCCACATCAGCGAACTCGCGATGATCAATGCTACGTAAATTGGGACAATGGCCCAGAAGCTTGTCATATAGGTAAAGAGAGTCATCGTCGGGATTGCGATAGCGAAGCAAATGAGCATGCACCTTCTGGAGCCGATCTTATCCACCAAGTTACCAATGAAGATGCTCGCTATCGTCTTGGTGATTCCCCCAATGAGGAGTACGAGGCCCCAATCATAGGCAGTTAGTTTCGTCACCTCGGTGGCGTAAACAACCCAGAATGGTAGTACTAAGTTACCAACGAGTGAAAGAAGCATAGATGTGATAGCATATCCTCTAATATTACTAAAGACCCAGCGGAGGCTATCAAAGACGTTCTTGTACCCCTCGATGAATATTTTCGGTACATCCTTGCCGATACTCTCCTTATTCTGTATGGTTTCCTTAAGGTACCTTATACGGATGAAGGCAACAACGATTCCAATGATGAAGCTCATAGTATATCCTATTCTCATAGCCGGGTCAAGGGTGTAAACGGCGATCAGGTACCCGCCGAGGTATGGGGTCATTATCCTCACGGCCTCCGGCACCGCTATTGTAAGCGCATAGATTCTCCCTCTCCCACCGATGGGTATGCTGTCAGCCATAATCGCGTTCAAGGCGGGCATGTAGAAGAGGACAATTTGTTGGTATGCGTAGGCGACAGCGAGCCATCCCCACGTTGGCGCGGAAGCAAATATGAGGAAACTTGAGACATATAACAGAGTCGCCAATCCGACAAACTTCGCCCGTCCGGCCTTATCGGCTATGTACCCACCTATCGGGTAGAGGACGCACGCGGCGAGGCTCCCCCAGAAGTAGACATCACCAATGGTGTTTTTGCTCCCACCAAGAGCTAGGATGAATAGGCTAAGATATGGGTATACGATGGTATCGGACATGCTCCAGAGGACACGGCTCACCGTGAGAACCAGAATGTTCCCCCTCATCATCGATCTTAGGGTAGGTTGCTCGGTCACCGTAACAGCTCCATAAATTGAGAAGAAACTTCGAACTTATGATTTAAAGGTTCTCATGAATAAATACTGAGGTATGTAAGTAAAATATATTATTTATTCTATTGATTGAATAAGAGTCATCATTGACCTTGATAGACTATTTGACCATCTACGATCGTAGTCAGAACCGTTATATTCTTGATCTCATCGACCGGGATCGATAAGACGTCTCTGTCAATCACTATCATGTCCGCGAGTTTCCCAGGCTCTATGCTCCCCTTAATATTCTCCTCCTTTGCTAGGTATGCGCCGTTCAAAGTGTAAACACGTATCGCGTCCATAACGCTTATAGCCTCCTCGGGTCCCACGACCTGTCCTGAACTCGTCTTCCTCGTGACGGCTGCATAGATCTGGTAGAATGGGCTGTAGAAGGTCACCGGGCAGTCACTGTTGCCACCTGCTACTATACCCATCTCCTGC
>CAZIKD010000079.1:0-8476 GCA_964539725.1 uncultured Candidatus Bathyarchaeia archaeon
GTAAGCCTGTCGCAACCATCGATGCGGAGGACTCAATCATTTTCTGGAATTTCCGCAGCGACCGCGCTCGTCAGATAACATACGCCCTCACTCAGACAAGCTTCGACCACTTCCTCCGAGAAAAGTTTCAAAGCGTCCACTTCGTCTGCATGAGTGGATACGATAAGCACCTTAACCTCCCGGTCGCCTTCCCTCAAAACACCGTCAGGAACAACCTCGCCCAGGTCCTCGCGGGTTGGGGCCTCCGACAGCTTAGGATCGCGGAGACTGAGAAGTACGCCCACGTCACCTTCTTCTTCAACAGCCAGATCGAGAATCCCGTAGATGGCGAGGACCGAATACTCGTCCCCAGCTCCAAGGTACCCAGCTACGAGGAGAAGCCCGAGATGAGTGCCCCAGAGATAACGGATAGACTCCTCACTGAGATAGGGAAAGGATTTTACAACTTCATCCTCGTCAATTTCGCTAACGGTGACCTCGTAGGTCACTCAGCCAATATGCAGGCTGGGATCAAGGCATGCGAGGTCGTAGACGACTGCGTCGGGCGAGTCGTACAAGCAGGGCTCCCAAAGGGCTACACGGTCCTCATCACAGGGGATCATGGCAAAATTGAGACGATGTTCTACCCCGACGGCGAGCCGAACCCGAGCCACGGCAGAAACCCTGTTCCCTTCATCGTTATCAGCCGCGACCCACAACTCCAAAAAATGAAACTAGGGGAGGGCCTCGGCCTAAGCTGCATCTCGCCAACCATCTTAGCCCTGATGGAAATACCCAAGCCGCATGATATGACCGCCGACAGCCTAATCCAGCTAACACGTTAAATCTACAAAAAACCCTAAATCATTACATGAAGTTCCACTTACGCCGACTCGATAGAGAGATCAAGGATCAAAAAGCCCTCAAAAAGTTGCTGAGTCACTCGAAATACTTCGTTCTAAGCATCTCGGATGGCGATGAACCCTATGCGGTTCCTCTCGGATACGTATACGATGAAAGTGGGGATGCGATCTAATTCCACTGTGCGAGGGAAGGTAAGAAGATCGAGTTCATCAAGAAAAACTCGAAGGCTTGGGGACTCGTCGTTCTCGACCGGGGAATCATGGAGGGGCTTGTGTGAATTTATACACCTCCGCGATGTTCTTCGGGCGAGTCGAGTTCGTCCAAGACAACTCCGAGAAGACTAAAGTTATGAGTCTTTTCGCTGAGAAGCTGAGCAGGGACGTAAATGGTGTAAAGCAGAGGCTCAAGAAAATATTCGGAGGAGAGGGTTCAGCATTTGACAGTGTAGTATTTGGTAAGATCGTAATCGAGGAACTGACTGGAAAGCGCTCGACTGAGATGACCCTCGAGAAACTACTCGAGATCATAGGATAGCCGCCACGTAGGTTTAATAAGGGACTATAGCCAAATCCGACTATTAACCGAGACAGGTAACCGTTTTGACCGATAAAAAGCTGAAGGAGGCAAATAATATCGCTATATTCACCTGACTCCCTCTGAGGCGGAAAATATGATGACGAGAATTGGATTCAGCACGGATAAGTACCTGAAGGCACAGATCGCCAAGATCGAGCAGCGGGTCTCATTCTTCGACAAGCTCTACCTGGAGTTCGGGGGTAAGCTCCGCTGGGACAACCACGCGAGCCGTGTGCTGCCAGGCTACGCATCGGACACGAAGATCCAGATGTTGAAACGCATACGTAGCCAGATAGAGATCGTTCACTGCATCTCAGCGAAAGACATCGATGCCAGAAAGATACGCGGCGACAGCAGGCTCCCCTACGAGGATCAGATCCTCAAGGACATAAACGAACTCGCCGAGCTTGGCCTACCTGTCTCCGCCGTCATCATCAACCGCTTCAGCAGGGAGTGGAGCGCCCTCAAATTTAAGCAACGGCTAGAGAACCGCGGCCTACGCGTTTTCATCAGCTATGAAATACCAAACTACCTCAGCGACCTCGACAGGGTGCTGAGCGACGAGGGCTATGGAAAGCCCGAGTACGTTCCCACGGAGAAGAGGATAGTCATAGTGACCGCTCCAGGGCCAGGGAGCGGTAAGATGAGCTTCGCAATGAGCCAGGTGTATCAGGACAGGAAAAGGGGAATAAATAGCGGCTTCGCAAAGTTCGAGACCTTCCCCATCTGGAATCTCGAGCTTAACCACCCAGTCAACACAGCCTATGAGGCTGCCACCGCCGACATTGGTGATTATAACCTTGTAGACCCTTTCCACCAGGCAGCCTATGGCGTAACTGCGATTAATTACAACCGCGACGTGGAGAACTTCGCCATATTGAGGAGGATGATCGAGCGCTTGGTCGGATCCGACGACCCGATGTCGGCCTACAGATCTCCGACCGACATGGGGGTAAACATGGCGAAGGAGGGAATAGTCGATGACGAGGCTTGCAGGGAGGCAGCTAAACAAGAGATTGTGCGTCGGTTCTTCCGCTACACCCGCGACTTCGTCGAGGGAAGCACTGGTAGGGACACCCTTCATCGTATGGATGAGATCATGGCCAAAGCGGGGGTCAAGCCCGATGATAGGTCAGTTGTCTCCCCCGCGAGGATGGCCGCAGAGGAGGCTGAGAAGCGCAGGAGCGAGGGCAAAGGGCATAGAGGGATATACTGCGGTGCCGCCCTCGAACTCAGAGCAGGAGAAGAGACCATAATTACGAAGGGGAAGAATAGCTCCCTAATGCACGCTGAATCAGCTGCCATCTTAAACGCCGTTAAGATACTAGCAGAACTCCCCGACGAGACCCACGTCATCTCCCGTCAAGTCATAGACAGCATGATCAAGCTAAAGCGCATATTCGGGAGCAGCGTCGCCTCCCTCGACGTGAAGGAGGTCCTCGACGCCCTCGCCGCGAGCTCCGTGGGCGACGAGAAGGCGAGGAGATGCATAGAGGCCCTCGCGCTGTTAAAAGGATGCGAGATGCACACAACACATATACTTAACAACGGGGATGAGACGCCACTCAAGCAGCTAGGCATCAACGTCACGACAGATGCTAAGATCCCACTCCCAACACTATAAGAAATCTAGCACCTTTTTTTATAAAATGTCATAAACTCCATTTTATTAAACGGACATCATTCATCTTTTACAAAAAAATTTACTTTACGAAGGGTTTATAGAGGTCCCTTGGAGACTCTTCGAGCATTATGGGCAGGTCTCTCCATTGACGAAGTACGTTTTTATTACGGGAGGGGTGCTCAGCGGCATCGGTAAAGGACTGGTCACCTGCAGCGTCGGGAAGATGCTACAGGTGCGAGGATTCAAGGTCACCGCCATAAAATGTGACCCCTATCTGAACGTCGACGCGGGCACTATGAACCCTTACATCCACGGCGAGGTATTCGTCCTCGACGAAGGATACGAGGCGGACATGGACCTCGGAGCCTATGAGAGATTCTTGGGCGTGGAACTCTCCGGGTTGAACAATGTAACAAGTGGCCAACTCTACCAACTGGTGATCCGGCGCGAGCGCGAGGGCGGCTACTTGGGCCGATGCGTGCAGATAATCCCCCACATCACCGACGAGGTGAAGCGCCGCATACGCTTAGTTGCCGAGAAGAGCCGCGCGGACGTGGTTCTCGTCGAGTGTGGTGGCACGGTAGGGGACATAGAGAGCCTCCCCTTCCTTGAAGCCTTCCGCCAGATGAGGCAGGAGGAGAAGCGCGGCGACACACTTCTTATTCACGTCACCCTCGTTCCCGTCCTCGATGCTGTCGGTGAACCAAAGACGAAGCCTACGCAACATAGTGTAAAGGAGCTGCGTGCAATCGGACTTCAGCCCGACATCATCACGGCGAGGTGTGAGGAGGGTGAACTCCCAGCCGCTGCTAAGCAGAAGATAGCGCTCTACTGCAGCGTAGAGGAGCGAGCTGTCTTCACGAGCGTGGATGTGGAGTCTCTATACGAGTTGCCGCTGGTCCTAGAGGGACAGGGGATGGGTGACGTCGTCTCCGAGTATCTAGGCCTTGACAAGCCGAAGGCTGAATGGGGAGAATGGCGGAAGATGGTCGCCAGTTACAAGGAGCCGGAAGACTCTGTGCGCATCGCAATGTGTGGCAAATACGCGGAACTACGCGACTGCTACGTAAGTGTAAATGAGGCTCTCCGCCACGCGGCAGCGGCCTCCGGATGTAGGATCAACATCGACTGGATAGAGACTGAGGAGTTTGAGAAGCACCCCGATAAGGTGAATGTGCTTGAGGGCTTCGACGGAGTCATCGTCCCAGGTGGGTTTGGGAAGCGTGGCGCCCTAGGCAAGGTCCGAACAATTGAGTACTGTAGGACCCATGATAAACCATTCCTAGGCATCTGTTACGGCCTTCAGCTCAGCGTAGTCGAGATCAGCCGCGACGTCCTCTGGCTAAAGGATGCCGACAGCACTGAATGTGAGCCTCATACAACGAACCCCGTCATTGACCTTCTCCCAGAGCAGAGGGGTGTAGACATGATGGGTGGAACGATGCGCCTCGGCGCCCACCCCATTCAGGTAAAGCCGGGTACAATCGCCCACAAGCTCTATGGCTCTGAGGTCATTCATGAGCGCCATCGTCACAGGTGGGAGGTAAACCCTGAGTACTGGGAGAGTCTCGAGAAAGCGGGAATTGTCTTCAGCGCGTGGAGCACGGACGGGCGCCGCAAGGAGATGATCGAGTTACCCAGCAACTACTTCTTCTTTGGGACTCAATTCCATCCCGAGTTCAAGAGCCGCCCCTGGAAGCCTAGCCCACCCTATTACGGGCTGGTCAAGGCATCCTACGATAAAAAGAGGGGCAAGAGACAGCCCGAATTCTAGTCGGCGAAGTGCTTGTAGGTTCCGTCTTTTAACTTCTTGTAGATAACCTCGAGCACGTCTGGAGGAGCGACTTTAAGCGCCTCCTGACCGACGGGCTGCGGGGTTCCTTTCAGCGTACCCTTCCTCCACTGGTCCACGGAGTAGACCATCAGCTCCCCAGCTAGGGCGATTGTCTCCCAGCATATCTTCTCATAGGTATCGCCCCGGTGAACAGGTATCAACTGCTTCTTAATAATGGGGCCAGTGTCGATGTTCGGGTCTATAAAGTGGACGGTGCACCCTATTGGGATATCAAAGTAGATGCTCCACGCGACGCTTGCTGATCCGCGACACTCTGGAAGGAGACCGGGGTGACTATTGACCATACCATCCTTTGGGATTGCGATAAGGGTCGGCTTGATGATGCGTGTCCCTCCAAGGACGACGAAGTCGGGTTTCAACATCTCGAGCAACTCCCTTGACTCCCTCTTGTTATGATGTGGCACTGAATAGCGCTCAATACTTCTCCCTTTAAGCTGCTCCGTGAACGTCGGGGCTATTGGGAAACCCTTGATCCTCGTTAGGAATTTCTCCCTCTCCTCATCGCCTACAGGCGAGTCCTCCTCGATTATTGCTTTGGGCTCGAAACCCGCCGCGAGTAGTTGCCTGAGCATCTCCCTGCCGTAGGGGTGCTCCTTCAGCACCATGAAGACGTAGTTGAGCTTGGTCACGGAATAAAAGATGCTAGAAATGAATAAGAGAGTTCCCACGTTAGATGAGGGCGAACTTTAAGGCGTCGCAACAGCCGCAGCTTCTCTCCTCCGGCATATCAGGTAAAGCCCCCATGACCAGCTCCTTAAACTTCGAGGCGTTTCTTTGCATTGTTTCGACGACCTCGGCGGTCGTCACGGGTTTTTCAGCCCAGACGTCATAGTCGGTCACCATCGCAACAGTGACGTAGCAAATCTCCGCCTCTCTCGCGAGGACAACCTCGGGGTAGAGTGTCATCCCGATGATATCGCAGCCCCACTGCCTGAAGAGTTTAGACTCGGCGCGTGTGCTGAACCGCGGGCCTTGAACACAGATGTAAGTTCCCCCCTCGTGGACTGGGAGCTTGAGCTTCTTGGCGTACTTGTAGAAGAAGTTGTGTAGTGTTGGGCAGATGGGGTCAGCGCTGCTGATATGGCAGAGCTGGCCGCCTTCATAGAATGTGTCGGGTCTGTTTTTCGTCCTGTCGATGAACTGGTCTGTGAGTACAAAGTCACCCGGCTTGTATTCCTCGCGCAGACTTCCTACCGCGCTCGAGGCGACAATCTGCTTCACACCCAGCTCTTTCAGTGCCCAGATGTTTGCCCTCGAGTTGATCATGTGGGGTGGGATTATGTGCCCACCACCGTGCCTGGGCAGAAAAGCAACGCGTCTCCCCTTGATCATGCCCAGGGTGATCATATCGGAGGTTGCCCCGTAGGGTGTGTAGACCTTCACAACCCTCCGGTCCTCAAGCATCTCGGGATCGTAGACTCCTGTCCCGCCAATAACACCTATCTCAGCTCGCTTATCATTCGACACGTCATGAAAGTGCATGATATTTATGTTAAGTTTTTCATCCTGAGCATTCGCGACGACCACTTGCGAACGGTAGTTTTCTATCCGAAGGAGAGATATGGAGGCCTCAAGAAGACTAATTAATCGAGACCCGTTATCCCTCGGTAATGGACACTGAGGAGATTATCAGGCGCTTACCAAAGCTCGAACAACACGTCCACATAGTAGGCTCGACTAAACCGGAGACCCTAATGAGCATAATCGAGGATAGTGGCGCCGAGACAAAGTTCAAAACCATTGAGGATATCCGCAGTTTCTTCCAGTACAGTGACTTCCCCCACTTCATCTCAGTCTACAGTACCGTCAATGACTGCATCATCGACGAGAAATACTATGAGAGAATCACCTATGAGATGCTAGAGTCCGATGCTAACTGCAATGTTAAACACGTCGAGGCGATATTCTCACCCAACGACCATGTTAGAAGGGGCCTCGACTATGAGAAGATGCTCGACGCTATAAACAAGGGCATTAGGAAAGCGAGGAGAAAATTAGGTATAACCTGCACGATCAGGGTCGATCTGGTGCGTAATTACGGCCCAAAGGTGGCTATGACTGTACTCGATTGGATAGAGAAGAAGGGGGACAATATCATCGGTGTAGACATCGGCGGAAGCGAAAACGGCTTTCCGCCGGAGCCCTACGAGGAGGTCTATAAGAAGGCTAAAGACCTCGGACTCCATCTCGTCGCCCACGCTGGGGAGGCGGCAGGTCCCGAAAGCGTCTGGGGGGCGGTTAAGACCCTCAATGTTGAGAGGATAGGTCACGGAGTCACTGCAGTTAAAGACCCAATCCTGCTACATGAGATACGAAGCAAGGGAATAGGAATTGAGGCCTGCCCGGTTAGTAACCTCAGGACCGGAGCCATCAACTCCCTGAAGGATCACCCGATACGGGCCTTCATCAAACAGGGCATAAGGGTGAGTATAAACAGCGACGACCCACCAATGTTCAATACGGAGATGAACAACGAGTACACTCAGCTCCACAAGGAGCTCGGCTTCTCGGTTGACGAGTTAATGAGGATAAGCCTAGATTCCATCGAGACAAGTTTCCTACCCCCTAAGAGGAAGGAGGAACTCAGGGACGTGTTCCTTAAAGAGTACCGCGAGCTGACCTCGCGTAGAATTTAGATCTCGAAGCGCATCGATGAGAAGTCGACGGGGATGGAGAAGTTACTACTTAGATCCTCCCCAGTCGAGTGGATCACTTTAACCTGCTCCTGAATAGTATCGAATATGTTGTCGATGTAGATGGGTGGGGGGACGAGTTGGTTATAGAGTAAACCCGCCGCTATTACGCCGCCTCCGATAACATCAGAAACCATAGTGGGCTCAGGAAACATCACCAGTGCAATACCGAGCGAGATCATGCTCTTCCCAGCTCCACCGTATCCGTGGTCGTAAAGCTGGTTTACTTCTTTGACCGCCCCATTCATCCCATTGATAATAGTCGCGGTCTCGGTGAGTGTCTCACCGAGTTCCTTCGTTGCCTTAATTATATGATCAGTCTGGGGAGATTGCATCTTAATCCTCCTAAAGTGCCTTGAACTGGTCGAACCACTTGTCGTACTCTTTTATCATTTCCTTGGAGACGCTTGGCTTCCTGTTGTTGATTGTGCGCTTGAAGTCTGCCATGGAGATTGGTCTCGGTTTTGATTTAGAGTCCTCGGCCATCCCTGACTCGAAGAGCTCCCTTATGACCTCCTGTCGAATGACTTGGCAGATGTCCTTGATGTCACTGCCGCTATAACCCTCGGTCAGCTGGGTGAGTGTGTGAAAGTCAACGTCGGTGGTTAGTTCAAGCTGGGAACTGTTGATCTCAAACATCTGGAGGCGAGTCGCATAGTCTGGGAGAGGCACCATAATCCTCTTCTGGAAGCGGCGAATGAACGCCCAGTCCAAGTCCCAAGGCTTGTTCGTCGCCGCGACGACGTAGAGGTGGTAATTCTTCCCCTTGTCCTGGAGGCCGTCCATCTCCTTGAGGAACTGATTCCTCATGCGGACCTCACCACCGACCTCGTTCGTATGTACGCCGAGGATGCTGTCCACCTCGTCTATGAAGATTATGACTGG
>CAZIKD010000080.1:0-8437 GCA_964539725.1 uncultured Candidatus Bathyarchaeia archaeon
CCCTTTGGCCAGTCTCGGGTACCCCCGCCCAACAACAACGCACTCCTCAAACCTAAAAAAGATATCACTCAAATCCATCTACATAACGTAATACTTGCTTCATAATGATTATAATATACATGGATTACAGAGCCAACTCGGTTGCTAAGCTTTAAACTGGCCGGAGACGAAGTAGGACTTTATAACTTGCTTATATCAACCGGTGGGTTCTCTGGAGATCCTTCCTCATCCAGTTGTAATGCCTCAGGGTCGCCGTCTTACCGAAGCCGCAGGCAGCGCAAGTACCGAGGCGAACATGGTAGGATCTGCGCCCACAGCGCCTACACCTAATGTGAATTCGCTTACCTGTATGAAGAGCATGCTTTGTCGGCATAAACTACACCTAACCCTCGGGAGGCGGGGAGATCATTATCACGTTATCGCCGCGCAGCACGATGGTTCCGATAACCTCGGTTTTCATCGGGTCACTTACGTTCTCGGCGTCCTTGAGAACGAGGTTGACATGCTGGTCGAATCCCTCCAGAGTCCCACGCAGAGTCTTACCGCCCCTTACTTTGATGAGGACGGTCTTACCCAGACCGCGCTCGAGGACCCGCTCAATCATCTCAGCCAAATCAATGATCTCCTATGCTATTTTCCCTGTCGGGCTCTAATCGAATAACCGAGTTCGCCTATTAAATGTTTGGTTATCCACAAAACCAATCATCCTGCCCTAGCCAAGCATCCCGATTTAAGCCCCTTTAAGCCTCAAAAACGTTTATTAGCGAGTGCTCGCCCTCCATATTAGCCTCTGCAGGGTAGTGGCTTCTAAGAGATGAACACCGAGGGATAGAAGGGATTCGTTTCGTTTAGGTATAGAATAAATCCGGGGAGCCACAAGCCCTGCAGCTTAACACCCCCCTTTGAGGATTGATGTAATGCTTCTCACAGAAGAGAATAACTGGGACCTCATGAAGACCTTCTTCGCCGAGGAAGGCCTCGTGAAGCAGCACCTCGACAGCTACAACGAGTTTGTCGAGCACACGCTGCAGCAGATCATCGACGAGATTGGTGGCATCACGATAGAGGTGCCAAATCATACATATGAGATAAAATTCGGGTCGATAGAGGTGGGAGACCCCGTGATAACCGAAGTAGACGGGACGCAACGCCCTGTCTACCCCCGCGAAGCCAGGATACGCAACCTCACCTACGCGGCGCCCCTCTACCTCGAGATTATGCTCGAAGATGAGGGCAAGGAGACCTATGAAAAAGTCAACATAGGCGACCTACCGATAATGGTCAAATCCAAGCTTTGTCTCATAAGTCGTCACACCCCCGACGAACTCATGGCCCTTGGAGAGGATCCAGAAGAAGTCGGAGGCTACTTCATAATCAATGGCAGCGAACGTGTCATCGTAAGCCTCGAGGACCTTGCTCCCAATCGTGTCCTTGTAGAGATAGACGACCGTGGAAGCAACCCAGTCTACCGCGGCAAAGTCTTCTCAACAACAGTCGGATTCCGCGCCCGAATCGAGGCAAACCTCAAGGCCAAGGGTGAGATGAGCGTCACAATCCCCGGCGTACCCGTAGCCGTCCCCTACGTCGTCCTTATGAGGGCGTTGGGTATCGAGAACGACAAACAGGTAGCTGATCTGGTCAGTCTTGATGCTAAGATTCTCAACGAGCTCGAGTCCAGTTTCCGAGAAGCAGGCAACATCCACACACGCGAGGACGCCGTCCTCTACATCGGGAACCGCGTCGCCTTCGGCCAAGTCAAGGAGTTCCGCATGAAGCGCGCCGAGGCCATCCTCGATCGCAACCTCCTACCCCATATAGGCCGCGGGGCAGACCAGCGCAAGGACAAGGCCATCTTCCTAGGCGAGATGTGCGCACGCATCATCGAGCTTAAGCTCAAGAAAAGGAAGGAGGACGACAAGGACCACCTCAAAAACAAGAGGATCAAGCTCGCTGGTCCCCTCCTCGCTGAGCTCTTCAGGAGCGCCTTCTGGAGCCTATATCGAGACATGCGGTACCAGTTCCGCAGGATGAGCACCCGCCGCAAAGGAGTCCTCATAAGCGCCGCTGTCAGACCCGGCATAATCACAAGCCGCATCCAGCACGCCCTCGCCACTGGAAACTGGCGCAGGGGACGCGTCGGTATGACCCAGCTACTAGACCGCACAAACACACTCAGCACCCTCAGCCACCTACGCCGCCTACAAAGCCCACTTAGCAGGAGCCAGCCAAACTTCGAGGCCCGAGACCTCCATAGTACTCACTGGGGTAGACTATGTCCAAACGAGACCCCCGAAGGCGCAAACTGTGGCCTAGTTAAAAACCTAAGCCTCACAGCAAGCATCTCCTCAGGCACCGACGCCGACAAGGTTAAGCGCACCCTAGAGTTTATGGGGGTGGTCAAGGCAAAGGACGTCGACGAGAACCTCCGCCACACAGGCGCAAAGATATTCGTCGAAGGCTACCTACTCGGCTACACAACCACACCCCAGGAACTCGTCCAAAAGCTCCGCGAGATGAGGCGCCGCGGCGAGATAAGCGGCGAAGTAAACTCATGCTACTACCAGACCTACAACGAGATTTACGTCAACTGCGACGAGGGACGCATAAGGCGCCCTCTCATAGTCGTCAGCGAGGGCAAGAGTCTACTAAAGCAGCGCCACGCCCGCCAGCTCCGAGAAGGCAGGTGGCAGTGGGGCGATCTAGTCCGAGAGGGAATCATCGAGTACGTCGATGCCGAAGAGGAAGAGAACGCCTACGTAGCAATCGACCCCAACAACATCTCAACCGAACACACTCACCTAGAGATCTGCCCATTCGCCATCCTGGGCGTCGTCGCCAGCATCATCCCATACCCAGAGCACAACCAGTCGCCCCGAAACACCTACCAGGCCGCTATGGCCAAGCAGGCTCCCGGTCTATATGTCCTCAATTACCGCGACCGCAGCGACACACGCGGCCACCTCCTTCACTACCTCCAAAAACCCGCCGTTGGCACGAAGCCCATGGAGATCATCGGATTCGACAAGCGCCCAAGCGGCCAGAACTACATAGTCGCCGTTCTCAGCAGCAGCGGCTATAACATGGAGGACGCGATAATATTCAATAAGGCCGCCGTAGAGCGTGGCCTCGGTCACAGCAGCTTCTACCGCATCTACAAGGCGGAATGCAAGCAATACCTAGGCGGGGCCAAGGATAGGCTCACCATCCCAGAGGAGGGAATCCGCGGCTACCACGGCGCAGAGGCGTACCGCCAACTCGAACATGACGGCATCATCGCCGAAGAATCCGAGGTTAAGGGTGGAGACATACTTATCGGCCGCACAAGCCCGCCCAGGTTCATGGAGGAATACGGCGGCCTCGAGATTAGGGGTCCTCAACTACGCGACACTAGTATCGGCGTCCGCCCCACCGAAGAAGGCACCGTCGACGGCGTCTTCATCACAAAGGACATTGAGGGCAGCCAACTCGTGAAGGTAAAGGTACGCAGCAACCGCGTCCCGGAGCTAGGTGACAAGTTCGTCAGCCGTCACGGCCAGAAGGGTGTCATCGGTATGCTAGTCAACCCCGAGGACATGCCCTTCAGTGTACACGGCACAATCCCAGACATCATAATCAACCCCCACGCCTTCCCCAGTCGTATGACCGTCGGTCAATTCATGGAGAGCCTCGCAGGAAAGACCGGCAGCATCAGGGGAGAACCAGTAGATGGCACACCCTTCGATAACGAGGACGCCAATAGCCTGGCGGAATCTCTAGCCAAAATGGGTTACCACCCCGGCGGCAAGGAGATAATGTACGACGGCCAGAGCGGGCGTATGTTCGAAGCCGATGTCTTCGTCGGCGTCGTATACTACCAGAAGCTCCACCACATGGTCGTCGACAAGATCCACGCGCGCGCCCGCGGCCAGGTCCAGATGCTAACCCGCCAGCCCACTGAGGGCCGCGCGAGAGGTGGAGGCCTTAGGTTCGGGGAGATGGAGCGCGACTGTTTAGTAGGTCATGGCGCCGCCATGCTTCTCAAGGACAGGCTACTCGATGAATCCGACGCCTACAGCATCTATGTCTGTGAGAAATGCGGGAAGCAGGCCTATTACGACATCAGACAGCGCAAGTATGTATGCCCCATCTGCGAGAACAAGGGCGAGATTGAGCCCGTCACCATAAGCTATGCCTTCAAGCTGCTGTTACAGGAGATGCAGAGTCTCTGCTTATCTCCAAGCCTCCAGCTCACTAAGGAGTTCGAGTAAAATGAGCAAGATCATTGACAGTATAAGGTTCGGCATCCTCCAACCCGACGAGGTCAGGAAGCTCAGCGCGGTAGAAGTACAGAACAGTGACACCTACGACGAGGACGGGGCACCCATCGCGGGAGGCCTTATGGACCACCGTCTCGGCACACTCGAGCCCCGCCAACGCTGCCAGACCTGCGGAAATATATCGCTTAATTGTCCCGGTCACTTCGGTCACATCGAACTCGCGGTACCAGTCATCCACGTAGAATTCGCCAAGCAGATCTACAGGCTACTCACCGCAACTTGCCGTGGATGCGGGCGCATCCTAGTCCCCGACGAGGGGAACGAGAGCATTGACTACTTCAAGAAGAAGAGGGAGGAAGACCTAAGGCTATTTGGCAAGGTCACCGACGACACCGTAAACGAGATACTCAAGGTGGCGAAGAAGTACAAACGCGGCAAGGATTGTCCTCACTGCGGCATGCCGCAGACCAACGTCAGGTTCGCCAAGCCAACCACATTCTTCGAGTCGGAATCCGCCGAGGAAAGCGATGAGGGGGAGGAGGGAGTCGAGGCCATCGCAGTCGAGGGCGAGGAGGCTGCAAGTAGGCTAACCGCCAACATGATCAGGGAGTGGTTCGAGAGGATCCCCGATGACGATCTCCGCCTCGTAGACTTCGAGCCCGAGGTCGCACGCCCCGAATGGATGGTCCTTCAGGTTCTACCCGTGCCACCAGTGGACGTGAGGCCGAGCATCGTCCTCGAGTCAGGTATACGCGCTGAGGACGACCTCACCCACAAACTCGTCGACATAATTAGAATCAACCAACGCCTCCGAGAGAACATCGACGCTGGCGCCCCCACACTCATCATCGAGGATCTCAGCGAACTCCTCCAGTACCACGTCACAACTTACTTCAACAACGAGGTCTCGGGGATCCCTCCGGCTCGCCATAGGAGCGGAAGGACCCTGAAGAGTCTCGCTCAACGTCTTAAAGGGAAGGAGGGTAGGTTTAGGGGCAATCTCAGTGGGAAGCGTGTTGATTACTCAGCTCGAACCGTCATAAGCCCAGACCCTAACCTCGACATCAACGAGGTAGGTGTCCCTGTAGCCATAGCTGTTAGACTCACCGTCCCCGACGTCGTAACCATGAGGAACCTCGATGAGATGAAGAGACTTGTCCTCAACGGTCCGTACAAGCACCCGGGTGCGCTCTATGTGGTGCGTCCCGATCAGAAGAGGATCAGGCTAGAGTTCGTTCAAGACCGGAGCGGCATAGCCGATACACTCGAGCAAGGCTTCATAGTTGAGCGACACCTCAAAGACAGCGATGTCGCCCTATTCAACAGGCAGCCCTCACTTCACAGGATGAGCATCATGGCCCATAGAGTCAGGGTGCTCCCCTACAAAACTTTTAGGATGCACCTCGCAGTCTGCCCACCCTACAACGCTGACTTCGACGGGGACGAGATGAACCTACACATCCCCCAAAGCAAGGAGGCGCAGACAGAGGCAAGGCTCCTAATGCAGGTGCAGGACCAGATCCTCAGCCCACGATACGGTGCACCCATAATCGGCGCCACGAAGGACTTCATCAGCGGCGCCTACCTCCTAACGAGGAAGGAGACCCTCCTCACCGCGAAGGAGGTTGGAAAACTCCTCGCAAACGCAAACTACAATGGCGAGATACCCGCACCAACCATCGAGAAACCCGTTAAACAGTGGACTGGGAAGCAGGTTTTCAGCCTCTTCCTCCCCAAGGACTTCAACTTCGTCAGCCGCGCAAACGTCTGCCGTCACTGCCCAACCTGCGACAAAGAGGCCTGCCAGTTCGACTCATACGTCATGATCCAGGGCGGCGAGATACTCAGCGGGGTCATCGACAAAAACAGCATAGGAGCCGAAAGGGCTGAGACCATCTTCCACAGGATCATCAAAGACTACGGAACCGACATCGGACACGACTTCCTCAACAACATCACCCGCCTCATCAACGGCTTCCTCACCATACGAGGCTTCAGCTACAGCATTGACGAGCTGAACATCGCCGACAAGGAGCGCAACACCATCAACTCCGTTATGAGGAAGATGGAGAAGAGTGTCGAGAACCTCATAAAGCAGGCTGATACCGGCCAACTCGAGCGCCTACCTGGCCAGACCATGGATGAAACCTTCGAGATCAAGGTCATGAACGAACTAGCTCAGGCCCGTGACAAGGCAGGTGATACAGTCGAGCAGGGACTAGGAATGGGCAACTCCGGCATCATCATGACCCGGAGCGGGGCCCGTGGGAGCAGCCTCAACATTGGTCAGATGATGGGCAGCGTAGGACAGCAGTCCATACGTGGAAAGCGTATCATGAGGGGCTATGAGAACCGCACCCTCCCTCACTTCAAAGACGGCGACCCGACACCTCAGGCCAGGGGCTTCGTCTATAACTGCTACCGCGATGGCCTCACACCGCTCGAGTACTTCTTCCATAGCATGGGTGGCCGCGAAGGGTTGGTTGACACGGCTGTACGCACGCAACAGAGTGGGTACATGCAGCGTCGCCTAATTAATGCCCTCGAGCACCTGCGAGTCGAGTACGACGGTACAGTCCGCAACAGCATCGGGGACATCATCCAGTTCCAGTATGGCGAGGACGGTATCGACCCAAGCAAGAGCGACCACGGTAAGGCTGTCAACGTTCAGCAGCTCATCGACCGCGCCAAGATCAGCGAGAAGAAGGGCGCAGCCGCCAGCGAGGAGAACGTGGACAAGAAGGTTGACTCACTCGCTGGGCTCCCGCCGAGTCTGGTGGATGAACTGAAGTCAATGCTAAAGGCCTCCGGTCTGACAAAGGCCGGCGTCGACCGCCTAATAGAATCTGCGTTGAAGAACTACGACTTTAGCCTCGTAGAACCCGGTGAGGCGGTAGGCATACTCGCAGCTCAGAGTATAGGCGAACCAGGAACACAGATGACGCTTCGTACATTCCACTACGCCGGCGTAGCCGAGCAGAACGTAACCCTCGGCCTGCCGCGCCTCATCGAGATCGTCGACGCGAGGAGGACCCCCTCGACCCCAGTCATGGAGATCCATTTAGACGCAAAGCATAGAAAGAGCGAGAAGCTTGCCCGTGAAGTCGCCCAGAAACTCACCTACACGACCCTCGACGACGTCGTGAGTGCAGTCAATGTTGATTTCAACGCAAACGTAATCAGGATCGAGATCGATCCAGCCCGCCTAAAGTCCCTTAGCATCTCTGAGAAGGAGATCGAAGACGCATTCCCAACAAAGTACGAGAAGGAATCTGAACTTATCTACACAGTTAGCCTCGAGGAGGAGAAGACTGGCAACCCCGAGGTCCTCACTCATACAATTGGGCTGGCTAAGATCAGGGGAATCCCTGAGATCAAGCGGGTCCTCACTCTCCAGGAGAGTGGCGAATGGATCATACGGACAGACGGCAGCAACCTCGAGGAGGTCATCAAGATCGACGGCGTAGACGCGAAACATACCTCTACTAACAATATCCACGAGATAGCTGAGATATTTGGCATCGAAGCCGCCCGCAACGCCCTAATAAGGGAAGCCCACAACGTCCTAGAAGAGCAGGGCCTAGACGTCGACATCAGGCACGTCATGCTAGTTGCCGACATCATGACTAAGATGGGGGAGGTCCAGCAGATAGGTCGCCACGGGATCAGCGGTGAGAAGAGCAGCGTCCTAGCCAGAGCCGCCTTCGAGCTGACTATACAGCACCTCGTCTCGGCGGCGCTTAGGGGAGAGATCGATCCACTTAAAGGTGTCATCGAGAACATCATCGTCGGACAGTCTATGCCGCTCGGGACGGGCAGCGTTGAGCTGTTCATGACAATGGGTGGAAAACGCGATGAGTAGCGTAGATCAGGAGCTGAGACTCGCACTCTCCACCGGCAAGGTCCAACTCGGATCCAAGGCCGCGGTGAGGGAGCTGCGCAGAGGAAGAGCCAAGCTAGCGATAGTAAGCAGCAATTGCCCCCGCGAGGTTAAGGAGACTATCGACAACTACGGGAAACTATCCGAGATACCCGTGATGGAGCACCCCAAGGACAGCGTAGATCTCGGAACACTGTGTGGTAAACCGTTCCCGGTCTCCGCCATGGTGATAAACGACCCAGGTGACTCCAAGATCCTCGATTTGGTGAAGAAGTAAGATGCTAAGCAACGTCAAAATAAC
>CAZIKD010000081.1:0-8421 GCA_964539725.1 uncultured Candidatus Bathyarchaeia archaeon
TCATATTCGACACGAGGTACCAGCCCACCATATATCCCGGTGACTGGACATACCATTGTGGGCGGCTAATCTAGGACCTTCTTCCTGTCGATGAGTCTTATCGCATCCGATGGGCATGTTGAGACGCAGAGGCCGCAGCCGAAGCACTTTGTCAAGTCGTATTTCTTCTCACCGTCGATCTTCTGACGAGCACCTAAGACGCACCGTTTCACGCACTTCCCGCAGCCTGTGCACTTCGCATCGTCGTCCTCCGCTATTAGCTTGGAGGTGAGGACCTGTGTATGGATGCCGTTGCGGAGAAGCTCGCCGAGGGTATGGCAACAACAGGTGCAGCAACTACAGATTAGGAAGGGCTTCTCGTCGCCCTTCATGACGTACGCCATGTGTACGAGCCCTGCCTCGTGGCTCCTCCGGAGGGCGGCGAGGGCCTCCTCGACGGCGACCTTCCTGGGTTGGTTTGTTGGGTTCTTCTCGGAGTAGTCTGGGCCGACGTTCACCGCGAGGCAGGTATCCATCGGTGAGTCGCAGTTGTGGTGGATGCTCCGACACCCACAGTCTGCGAGGAAGATGTTCCCCGAGTCACGGAGAATCTTCTCGACCTCGCTGAGGTCGAATACTCGGTGGTCAGCCTCAATTTCGATATTGACTGGCAGAGCTACGGCTGAGTCTAGGCTATCTGCGATTTCCCTGAGCTCCTCTTCACTGTAGTAGCTCATCTTCTTCTCAGCTTGCACGGTTTCTACGAGGAATACCCGCTTTTAAGGGCTTATCGAGTGGTAACCATTATCTCCTAAAGCCTACACTTCAAGAAGCATGGTCAAAGTCGGTATAATGATCTGTGACAGGAACAGAACTTGCACCGGTAATAAGTGCTTAAAATCAATAAACGAACGCGATGGAGCCTTCGCCGATTACCCAAAAGATGAGCCCATCGAGGTTGTTGGGTGGATGGCATGCGGCGGCTGCCCTGGCGAGCGCCTCGAGGCCGCGCCCGCGGACATGAAGAAGTATGGAGCAGAAGTCATCTACCTGGCAAGTTGCTACCTGGCGGGGTACCCCATCTGTCCTTACATCGAGGACCACAAGAAGTATATCGAGAACGTCGTGGGTTTACCGGTTAAGGTGGGGACGCACCCGATGCCATCGAACTACATTAAGGCTCACACGAAGGCTGGGGATTGGAAGCGGGACGGGGCGAATAAGTGGCTCGAAGGCATCACGGGGAGCCAGGAGAACGCCGACAAGTACGACTCGACGAACCCCAACTTCCTCAAGAAGTAACCCCTTTTATCACGCGAATGCCTGATCAAGTCCAGATTGTCAGAAGATAAGGAGCTCGAAGAGATCAAGCGTCGGATGCTTGAAAGGATGATGAGTCAACAATCGAGGCAAAACATCCTTCAAAGTGGCACCGTAAACGTACTCACCGACGCGAACTTCGACCAAGTAATCTTTGTAGCCACACTTCCCCTACTCGTTGACTTCTGGGCAGACTGGTGCATGCCCTGCAAGATGATGGCTCCCGTCGTCGAGGCTATGGCTAGAGACTACGCCGGGCGCGCATACTTCGCGAAGATAAACATTGATCAGAACAGGGCGACGCAGGCACGCTATCGTATTATGAGCATCCCGAACTTCATTCTCATCAAGGGTGGCAGGCAGGTGGATCAGGTCTTGGGCGCTGTCGGGCGGCAGGGCCTCGAGATTCTCTTTAGAGCACACCTAGAGGCTTAGAGTAGTCCCTTCTTCACAGCCTTGGCTAGGTAACCGTCTGCAGCCATGAAGTCGTCTGCAGCCCTAGCGGTTACTTCATCGGCAGCCGCCTGCGCCTTCTTCATGACCTCCTCCTCATCGAGGGTTACACAACGCTTCCCATCTACGACCAATCTACCGTTTACTATTACGGTCTCAACCTCGTCGCCGCGGCTGTAGTACACTATGTTGGGAGCTATGTTTCGGACGGGGCGAGTGATAGTTGGAACCATATGCGGAGCCTTTAGATCCATGACTATCAAGTCGGCTTTCTTCCCGATTTCAAGGCTACCAATCTTATCTCCGAGGCCTATGGTGTTTGCACCTTCTATTGTGGCTATCCGAAGCATCTGCCAGGCAGGGAGGACGGTTGGGTCCCTGTGACGGACCTTGTTTAGGAGAGCCGCCACCTTCATACCAACGAGCATGTTGTGGCCGGTGCTCCCAGGGGCTTGGTCGCTACCTAGACCGGCGTATCTGCCCCCCTGCTGGAGGAAGAGGGCGAGGGGAGGGACGATACCATCGATCAGTGCTATGCTGGCGGGGCAGCTCGCGTAACGAACGCCACGCTTGGCGATGATAGCGACCTCGTCATCGGTGGTCTGGTGGCAATGAGCGGCGATGAGCATGTCGTCGAGGAAACCTAAGGAGTCCAGGTACTTGACCGTCGTCGTATCATAACGAAGCTTAATCTGTATGGCCTCACGTCTCCCCTGAGCGACATGTATGTGGCTGAGCTTACCTCGTTTAACAGCCTCCTCCTTGACGCGGAGAAGAAGATCCTTGCTCATCATGTCAGCGCCGTGCGGGCTGAAGATACAGCTTATACGACCGTCGCCTGCACCGTCCCAGTTCTCAACGAGGTCGATTGCAGCCTTCATCTTCTGCTCACCGATGGTGGCATCGAAGATGTAGGGTTTGTTGGCATCTGGGCGACTATTGGGGCCAATCTCATTGACCGTGTCAGCGATGTTGGCGCGGACCCCGGAGGGTATGAAGACCTTCTCAGCCACTTGACCCTCGTTGACACCGATCTCCCCATAGGTGGTTACGCCACTCTTAACGCCCTCTAGTACACCAAGAGCTCCAGCGGCGATGCTGTGCTGCGGGGTGACATACTTTTCAAAGGGGGCTATCGTCTTGAGCATCCACTCAATCTCGGGAACATCCTGTGCCTCGCCACGAATGATGGTGTGACCGGTATGAATGTGGACATCAACGAAACCAGGTAGGACCGCCTTGCCCTTAGCGTCGATTATCCTCTCAGAGCTCTCATATTTTTTATCGAGCTCATGAGTCTTCCCAACCGCTACTATGTCCTGCCCTTCAACGGCGAGGGCACCGCCCTCTATTGTGCCGAGCCCTTCGCCCTGCATCGTAAGCAGAAAGCCATTCCTGATGTAGATATCTGCCAATGGAGTCCCGTATTGGTGCGTTCCATCATATTTTACATCTTCGGTTAAACTGCGACAAATTCACCCCATCTAAAAGGTTGTGATTGGTCAATTGCCTAAATAGATAGCCCCTATCTCGCCACGTTGATGGGTATTACCTTAAGGGCCTTCCGAAGTTCAGCGGGGGTCATCTCGAAGATAAAGCCCCGTTGTCCTCCATTTAGGTAGAACTTGGGCAACTGGAGAATAGTCTCCTCGACGTAGACAGTCATCTGCCGCTTTGTACCGAAGGGGCTTATCCCTCCGATGAGGTACCCGGTGTGGCGCTGAGCATCCTTAATCTCGCAGGACTCTACATTCTTGGCCCCAATCTGACGAGCTAGGTCCTTTAGGCTCACCTCCTTATCCCCATGCTGGAGGACGATAATAGGTTCATTGCCGTCCCTCTGCATGACAAGCGTCTTAACGATATCGTGTAGTCCGACTCCGAGGCCCTCAGCTGCGAAGTCGCTCCCCTTCCTCTGGTATTCGTAGCTATGTTTGAAGTAGGCTATTCCCCGTTTATCGAGGAAGTTGGTCGCCGGTGTGACTGGAAACCTCTTCGACATGGGGTTGATTGGAGCCTTGGCGTCGTTTAGGGTTTACGGCGTCTGGTATAAAATACGACGACCCCACAGTGAATGGGGATGATAGACATAGAGGAGATCAGGCGGGACTTCCCCGTCCTCAGAGACTGGGTATACCTAGACAACGCCTTCGTGGGACTTATGCCCCGGCAGGTCCGTGAAGGATACAACCTTTGGGCTGACGAGTGGTACAACTTTTACGTTGGCAACAGAACGATCCTCTCCGGCTGGCTCGAGAGGGCGGAGAGAGTCCGAGGCATGATAGCGGCCTTCATCGGCGCCTCTTCTAAGGAGATAGCTTACACAATGTGCACGGGATCCGGTCTCAATATAGTAATTAACGGCACAAAATGGAGGAGAGGGGACAACGTTGTCTTCCCAGAGTGGGAACACAATCCTCTCGAGACCTACACCACGAGGGAGAATGGTGTGGAGTCGCGCGTCTGGAAGCCTGTGAACGGGAGGTTCGATGTCGCAGACCTCAAGAAGCTCGTCGACGACAAGACCAGGATTGTGCAGGCGAGTCAGGTGAGCTACATAAATGGCTTCAGGGCGGATCTTAGTGAGCTAGCCGATGTTGCCCATGTGCACGGTGCGAAGTTACTCGTCGACGCAACGCAAGCGGTAGGAGCGTTAAAGGTCGACTACAAGAGGGACGACGTGGACTACGTCTCCGTCGCACCTTACAAGTACTTGATGGGTCCTACTGGGCTCGCATTCCTCTATGTCGACTCCGAGTCGATCAAGGAGCTTATCCCCGACAGAACGGGGTGGAAGAACCAGATCTGGGCAGGGGCACACGCCGAGGAGCCGACCCCCGCTAACACTGCGGAGAGGTTCGAGTACGGCACAATTAATTTCCAGGGAATCTACGCTCTCGAGGAGTCGCTGAAGTACCTGAACCGCCTCGGGATGGACTACATCGAGAAGAGGGTGCTCGATACTACGGGGTATCTGTACAAGAGGCTCGAAGAACGGGGGAAGGCGATCTGGACCCCTGAGGGAAACGAGTCCCCGGTCGTAAGCTACATGCAGGAAGGCGCTGTCGACCTCGCTGAGAGGCTAAAGAAGAGGAAGATCAAGGTGACGGGTCGCGAAGCCCATGGCGGACATATGAGGGTCTCCGCCCACTTCTATAACACACGCAAGGATGTCGATAAGTTGATCGAGGCCGTAGATTAGGGTTTTATTTTATATGGTTGAAGCCCTGTTTCTCTGCCTTCTTTATCCAGCTCGGCACCGGCGGAACGAGCTTGTCTTCTGGCTTCACTATTATCTCAGTGAATGTGGGTTCCCTCTTCTTGAGATTTCTCTTGAGAACGGGACCAAGCTCGTCTGGTTTTCCTACACGGGTGGCCTCTAGTCCGAAGCCCTCCGCGATCTTAAGGTAGTCTACGGGTTTGAAATTGGTAGCGAAGTCGACGTACTCCTTTCCGTAGCTGAGTTGCCACTCCGCCCTGATCCAGCCGAAGCTGAGGTTGTTGAAGAGGATGAGGTGGTTGGGTCCACCGACTCGGGCGACCGTTTCGAGTTCACCAGCGGTGAAGCCGAAGCTACCGTCTCCGACTAGGGTTACAATAACGCTATTTGGGCGGGCATACCTAGCGCCTATGCTAGCGGGTATAGCATACCCGAGACTCCCCATCGCGTAGTTGAATAGCATTCTACGCCCCGCTTCGCCCTGCTTGAAAAAAGTACTTGTATAGATGGCGGCGACTCCGACGTCGTTGACGATGGCGTAATCCTTGGGGAGTGCTTCCCCGAGCTCCTTCACGAACTTGATGGGGTGGATGGGGATCTCATTGGACGCCGTGAAGCTTCCAACGTACGCATCGTGCTCCTCCCTCTCTTTCTGGATCGCCTTTATGCGTGGAAGCTTCCGGACCTTCTTCTCCTGTTTCTCAGCGACCTCGACCATAACTCGGAGGGTCGCTGCTGCGTCCCCAATGAGGGCAACCTCTATTGGGTAGTTGTTCCCGACCTCTGCCTCACTTATATCGAGGTGTATTATCTTCGCCTGTGTGTCGAGGCTAGGGGTATTCCACGAGTCGGTGCCTGCGGAGTCGGTGCTGCTGCCGATGTAGAATATTGCATCGGCTTCGTTGATCACCTTGTTGCTGTAGGTGGTGCCGCCTCGAGCTCCGGTGACACCGATGCTGAGGGGGTGGTTCTCGGGGAAGGCGCCTTTTCCGTTGATGGTCGTGCCTACGGGGATGCCAAAGAGTTCGGCGAGTAACTGCACCTCCCCCCAAGCTTGGCTGAGGAGTACGCCCTGCCCGCAGACAATAACCGGTCGTTGAGCTAACCCGAGGACCTTGAGGGCCTCACTTATCTTGGCTAGCTCCGCTACTGAGCGGTGGCCCGGGCAAACCTTGAAGTCTCCCTGGATATATAAATGCGGTTCACCGATCTCCTTGCCCTGCTGGTCACTGGGGAACCTGATATGAACGGGCCCCGGCTTCCCAGAGGTGGCGAGACGGAAGGCACGCCTAATAAGGTTGGGCAGTTCAGATGCTTCGGTAACCGTGATGCTTTCCTTCGTAATCCCCTCGAACAGAGCAGTCTGGTCGATACCCGTCAGCATGTTTCTCTTCTCGTAGTGAAGAGGGATGTCGCTAGTGAAGACAAGCATCGGAATCGAAGCCTTGTAGGCCTCAGCAACGCCAGGTATCATGTGCGTGGCGCCCACGCTGGGTCCCTCACAGACACCGGGTCTGTAGCTAAACCTTGCGAAGGCATCCGCGGCGAAGGCGGTGCTTCTCTCGTCCCGCATCATGACGTGCTTGACCTCGGGGAAGCTCGACCACTCCTTATACCAGGGGAGGGTCGTCTCACCGGGGAGGCCGAAAACCTCACCGACGCCGTATCCCTTAAGCAACTCCAATAGGGCCTTAGATGCGTTCAAGGGTGTCACCTAACAACCCGAATAGGGGTGTAGGAGAGATAAGTGCTTCTAACCTATCCAAGCCTAAAAACGACGTACGGGGCAACGATGAGTGTCGCGAACCAGAAGACGAGATCGATTGCAATAGACGTTAGGTCGACGCTCCACCTGTCGACGGGTCCCGCTATTGTCTCGAGGGTGTTGACACCCCAATTCAATGGTAAGCCGTAGCTCACTCGAACCAGATCGGGGACAGAGTACGTTGACCCCCAGAGCATGGCGAATAGGGCAATGATCGCAATACCCGCAACAATGGTGCCACCTAGAAGTATTTTCATGGGTGATCCCTCAAAACCGGTCTTTAAGACCCTTTCCTAAATGGGGAGGGTAAAAGATCTAAATCCATGAATGGGTATAAAGTAGGGATGGTCGGCCCTATTCTCAAGTGGGCAGGGGGAAAGCGGAGTCTAGTAAAGGTGATACTCTCTACCTTCCCACGCGACTACAATGAGAGGGCCTACCACGAGCCCTTCTTCGGCGGAGGGGCTGTCTTCTTCAGCGTCAAGCCTAGCAGGGGTACGATCAACGATATCAATCCACGTCTCATTAACTTCTACAGGGTGGTAAGGGACTCCCCGAGGGAGTTGATATACTATGCTGAAAGTTACTGCTATGATAGAGATATCTACTACGAGCTTAGGGAGAGATTCAACTCAAAGGGGTTAGCACCCGTTGAAGACGCGTCTCTCCTCCTCTACCTGAACAAGACGGGGTACAACGGCCTCTACCGGGTGAACAGCCGCGGTGAATTCAACGTCCCATTCGGTAGATACCACGATCCTACTATCGCCCCAAGTGACGACATCTACGCCGCAAGCGAGGCGCTCCGACGAGTCGAAATCAGGAACGAGGATTTCTCGTATCTCCTCGACTCCGCAAGGGAGGGCGACCTCGTATACTTCGACCCACCATACGAGCCCCTGAGCCGGACATCCAGCTTTAACACCTACAACCCGGAGGGATTCCCCTGGACGGAGCAGGTGAGACTCAGCGAAATAATCCGTGAACTCGACGCCCTCGGCGTCCTCTTCGTCCTAAGTAACAGCGAACCTACGAGCAAGCTCTACCGAGGCTATAAGATCGACACAGTCCAAGTCAACCGAAGCATAAACACGAAGACGACATCGCGGGGTCCCGTCAATGAGATTATCGTGACAAACATCGATAGAAGAACTCCCGAGAAGTAGTGACCCGAGGCAAGAGAAACAGGAAAATTCCATTATTAGCGGTAGCATTTCAAAAGTCTCTCAATCGTTATCTAGCTCCTGAGTGCAAGGAACCATGTGGACACCCTCCTCCTCGACGCAGGTAACCTATTTCTATTCCTCAGCGGCTTCCTCATGCTCTACACCGCCTACAGAGACCGCAAGATCCTGAAGGGGTACAACCTACTAGGTACCCTACTAATCGTACTCGCTATCGGACTCGCTCTCGCCTACTACGCTCAACAGGGCTACTGGCTCAGCTTCGCTTTGACTCTCCCCAACTACACATATTGGCTAATAGTCTGCACGTCGATATTAGGTAGGAAACTTCGCGGATCTTCCCTTACACCGATCTCAAAAACTTGAACGCGTTCCCACCCAGTAGTTTTATTTTTTAAATCAACATTGTAACCTCGCCACTATTCATATTATGTTTTCACGCGCGGCGGTTTCTCTATTCATCCTATAAAACCGCGTTTCACGTATGTTTACTGAATAAC
>CAZIKD010000082.1:0-8391 GCA_964539725.1 uncultured Candidatus Bathyarchaeia archaeon
CTGTTAAGGTTCTATTTGAGCCATACGGCCTGAGGGTAGACGCAACCCCAAATGAGACGATTCTCGACGCTGCCATCCGCAGTGGTGTAGGGATCAGATCCGAATGCGGCGGAACCCAGATCTGCGGAAAATGCATGATTCAGGTCAGGGACCAAAGGGGACTGACCCTGGCCACGCCGAAGGAGTGTAAACTACTCAATGAAAAAATTCAATCGAGTTACCGCCTCGCCTGCTCCGCGAGATTTCTACCCGACGCAGACCCCGTTACAGTCATTATACCATCGGAGAGCGTGATTAGGAAGAGGCAATTTGTCGAAATAGGATCAGAAAGAAGAGTAAGTCTGGAGCCAGCTGTGTCGAAGTTAAGGGTCGAAGTAACGCAGCCCATCATCAATGCAAGGATGACCGACTCCGAGAGACTGCTAGTAAGTATCAAACGCATTCAAAGATATAAAAAAGTCGAGCTAGGCTACAACGTAATCGCCGGGTTACCCGAGACCCTTCGGCAATCAGACGTGGTGACACCGGTAATCTGGGATAAGGAAAGGGTCATCTCCGTCGAAGCCGGTGACACCCAAGCAACACTGTACGGACTCGCAATCGATGTCGGTACCTCAAGAATCACCTGCAGCCTGCTGGACCTAACTTGTGGAGTGAGGGTAGCCCACAGATCGGTTGAGAACCCACAGATAGCCTTCGGCGAGGACATTCTCACCAGGGTGACATACTCACAGGCTGGGGGCGAAAATGGTAAGCAGCTTCAAAACACAATAGTCGCGGGCATCAATGAACTCACGGAGAACGTGTGCGCAGAAGTCGACGTCGACCCCTACAATGTGTACGAAGTTGTGCTCGTTGGTAACACGGTTATGCATCACCTCACTCTCGGCATAGACACAAAATACCTTGCAAGATCGCCATTCACACCAGCGATACGGGAATCAATGAGCATCCGGGGAGCTGAAATCGGTCTCAAGATCAACCCCAACGCCATCGCACATTTTCTCCCGATAATTGACGCCTTCGTGGGAGCCGATGCAGTGGGAGACATATTATACAGCAACCTCCACCGCCATGGAGCACCCACCTTGCTCCTGGACATAGGAACCAACACCGAAGTCATCCTGAGGGACAGAGAAGGGTTAACGTGCTGCTCATGCGCCTCGGGACCAGCTTTCGAAGGAGTGCACATCGAGTACGGAATGAAGGCCGTCGAGGGTGCGCTGGAGAACGTCAAGATCCGAAGAGGTGGCTTTAACGTCGAGTACAATGTTCTAGGAGGCGCGAAACCGGTGGGGCTCTGCGGGTCAGCGATAATCGATGTAATAGCTGAGTTGTTAAAGCAGGGTCTAATAGATAGATTCGGGAAATTCAGTTCAAAAGTTGAGACACCGAGACTAAGGAAAATAAATGGGGTTAAGAAGTTCGTCATCGTAGACGCAGAGGAAAGCGGCACAAGCAGAGACATCACGGTCTCCGAAAGGGACATCAACGAGGTAATGCTCGCTAAAGCTGCGATCTACACCGGGTGCTCTATCCTGATGCGGAGGAGGGGAGTAATCAGAGGAGAACTCAGCAGGATCCTGATAGCCGGTGGCTTCGGAAAAAACCTGAATCGCCAAAACGTGAAGCTCATCGGCTTGATCCCAGATGTCCCAAGCTCAAAGATCAGCTTTATCGGGAACGCCGCCCACGCAGGGGCAGAAGCTGCCCTGAAATCCAGGGTGGTTATGCATCTGGCTGATAGGATTGCGAGAGAAGCAGAATATATCGAACTCGCGGCAAGCAAGGAATTCAGTGAAGAGTTTACAGCTGCCCTCATGCTACCCCACAAGAACTTGGAACTTTTCAATACCCTGAAAAAATATAGAAAAACAGATTAGAGACTTGAAAGCAGACACCGCGCGCTCATATGGTAGCAGTATCGCGCGCGCTTGAATATAGAATCAGCTTATCTTTCTTCATTTCATATTACAAGGTATGCAAGTTACATCGGAAGGCTCAATGAAGCGTTATAGAGAGATGGCGGATAATCAACCTAAGTTATCCATTGCCCCTACAAAGCAGAGGAGGAAAAGTAACTACATGACCGAGGGGCGAAACCAGGTCGCTCTAGTTAGCTGCACCAAGAGAAGCCAAGGAATAGCTGAGGCCCTCAAGCTCCTGGGAGGTCTCAAGCCCCTCGTAAAGGGAGTCAAAGGCGAGATCGTGATCAAACCAAACTGCAACACAGACGACATCTATCCTCGGGACACGTGCCCTGACACGATAAAGATCATCGCCTCCTCTCTGATCGAGAATGGTGTGGAGCCAAACCAAATAGTCGTTGGCGACATGTCTGGCAGAGCACGCGGCCTACCCACGCGGGCCACTGTGGAGAACCTCGGCATCAAAACCGTAGCTGAGGAGCTGGGTATACAGGTTGACTACTTCGATGAAGGGGATTGGGTTAAGGTGAGGCCCGAGGAGGCGAAATACTGGCCCGATGGCTTTGTAATCCCTAAACGAATCTATGATGCTGAGAGGATCATCTTCTCACCAATCCTAAGAAGCCACTCAACAGCCACTTTCACGTGCGCCATGAAGCTGGGGGTCGGATTGATAGACGCTCGCTCAAGGGACTGGCTGCACGACGGCCACGATCACTATGGGAAGTTGCTTGACATAAACTCAGCATTCAGCGTCGATATGGTGGTGAGCGATGCCCTTAAGATGAATATCGGCCACGGAACAGACACGAAGGACGAAGTTGAACCCGGGATAATAATTGTTAGCGATAATATCGTGGCTAACGACGCGGTCGCTGTCGCTCTAATGAGGTATTATAAGACGGTTCGAGTCGTCGACAAGTCCACAAAAGAGCATGAACAGTTCAGCCACGCAAAGAGGCTTAGGCTCGGTTCCCCCGACCTCAACGATATTCAGCTCAAGACTCTTGACTTTACGGGCAATAATGTGTTCCTTGACTTAGTGGAGTATATCAAGACTGAGCTAGGAGGTTAGACAATCACACGCCCGTCGCGCGCGTCGGGTTTTTCGGGAGTTCATCCTAAGTCGATGACCGAAGGTGATTCAGAAGAAGTCTAGGGTTATGGGGTTCTAAGTTTTCAAGTTCCCCGACGCGCGCGCTACTCATGGTGTGGCATCGATTGATGTTATCCAGAAGTATATCGTGCCCCAATTCACTGAGCTTCATCCACCCATCAAGACGAGTGGTCTTCGCTCAGAACGGTGATAAAACAACGCGCGCGTGGGTGCAATTTAAACCGAGGAGGTCGGCTTTGTACCAATAACAATATCTCCCGGCAATCCCAGTAAACTAACTCGCTCCTTGTATTGTATCCAAAACCCAGCATCCTTTATTGACTGTTCGACATAGATAGGTCTACAATCAAAATATTGGGGGAGTTTCTTGTGCACCCACTCGTACAATTTCAGTAAAGGCGAAGCCCCACCTTCCTTCGACATACTAATAACCCCAACCCTCCCATTGGGTCTCAAGACGCGCCTGATTTCAGCAAGCACCTCTGGAATTTCGGGTGAATCGAAAAGCTCAAGCGCAAAGCTCGAGAAAACAGCGTCGAATTTGTTGTCCTCGTACGGCAATTTCATTGCATCGTCACAGACTAATTCAACCCTATTCCAAAGCCCAGCCTTCTCCAGTCGTCGCCTGCTGGCTGTAAGCATCCCAGAGGAAATATCAATGCCATAGATCCTGCCCTCTTCCCCCACTGCGTCAGCCATTTGCTTCAAGCAATGACCGGTTCCAAAGCCAATCTCTAGAACGGTTTCGTTCTTTGTCACATTCAACCGCTTCAGTGCCACGTTTCTATACTTCTGCTCGAAGAGTCCGGCAAAATAATCGTAGTACGGAGCCATTCCGTCGTAACTCTCCTTTGCTTGAGCCTTGGTTCTGGTTACTCGTAATACTGTGTGAGGATCTGAACTCATTTCACTCTTCCCAACTCTTGTTTCGGTTTGCAAGATTCTTTTTTAGAGCAGATATTACGGGCGCGATATAACATTGTTTCCACTGATCCGCATTAATCCCGGTCTCGCGTCCTGTATCTCATCCAGCCGAGTGTAGTCAACTAACTGCGTGATATAGAGTGGTACTCCAAGTAGATTGATTAACCATCGCCCCAATCTAATTTTGATGGGTCGTGGGGGGTAGTTGTATAAGCGAAGTCTGACGGGACTCAACCTGCTGATTCTGCTCTCGATCCTGCTACTGCCCGCCCTCCTATCCGCGTCGATTTACAACGTCGCCCTGGTGGCAAGCTCCATAAAGATCGCTAACCCCACGCAGACGCTGAATGGCGCCAAGGTAACGGTATCCACGGTTCTAACCATAAGGAACATGGGGCCCTTCCCCATCGAAGCCGGGCTCATGGCCTCCATACGAGGCGACCTAGGAACATTGGTCGGGGTCACCGCCCCAAAGCTCTCGATACCGGCGGATTCTCAGCTTAGGAGCATCCCCGTGGCCGTGGAGATCGAACTGAGCTCGGTGTCTGAGGACGACGTGAAGCGCCTCGCGTTCAACCCTGAGAACTTCACCGTCACAGTCTCCGCCACTGTGAGCATGCCCCCCATAGTATCCTTGGGCGCCGAGGCGTCTGCGAAGGCGACTTGGCTGCCGCCCCTCCACAACTTCACCATTGGGACGCCGCTCGTGGCGGAGGTGAACCCCACCCAGATAAGGTTGGAGGTGCCCGTCTCCTTCGAGAACCAGTCACCATTCTTCGCGCTCCACGGCACCGGGATAATCAGGCTCTTCGACTCAAACGATCAGTATGGGGGCGAGGGGACGATCAAGGTATCCGCAAAGCACGGGACTGGGGGGAGTGGCTCCGCCCCGATCATGGTCACTGCCCCCATGGATCTCGGGTACCTGCTGCTAAACGACGAGGTCCTCAAGTACAGGGCCGACCTGGAGTTCACACTCACTGACTACAATATGGTGATGAAGGTGTTAAGCCAGGGCATCGAGCTGGAGTGGGGCGCACCGATCAAGAACCCACAGACCCAGACAAGCCTCGCCCCAGTTAACTCGACACACACGAGGATCTCCGGCGCGCTGAGCTTCACGAATGGTAACCGCTTCCTCACTCTCGACGGGGTTATAACCCCCAAACTGGTGAACGGCGCAGGTGAAACGTGGGCTGGGAAAACTCAGCAGGTCCGCGTTGTCCCGGGGAGCGCAGTCTCACTTACTATGGGTGTGGTCGTTCCCAACAGCCAACTGCTCGGTGGGCTTAGGATTGTGCTGGGCTACAAGACAAAGACCTTATCATTCGACCTGGAGGTCGGCCCCCTTGGTTAAGCTCTTAGACATCGAGATAACCTCGGAGAGGCTTGTGTTCAGGGTGCTTATCGCACTGTTCCTAGCCTTCCTCAGCCTGGCGGCGCTTTACCTCGTCCCGAGGGCCCTCATCGACTACTCGAGGCTCATCCCCGACGCCAAGCTTAAGGGCCTCGTGAACCAGTTGCTTGACTCAAGGTCCTCCATCCTAGGTATCCTCGTATCCGTCTCCGTGCTCGCTACGGTGACCCTCAGGAAGACGAAGGGGGAGGGCCCCCTACTCATCTGCATGGGAGTCTCCCTCCTTAGCTTCTGGTACATCTCTTTCCACGGGGGCGCCATAACTCTCCCCCTCCCTGTGACCGAGCTCCAGCAGGCTATTGGATTCAACGCACCGATGAGCATCCAGGCAAACGTCACCACCAACCTCACGACCCTGATGCTGGCTGCAATGCTCCCATCCCTCTTCATCATAGTTAAGGGGGTAATCCTTACAGCTGCCAGACTTCAGAGACGCGAAATCTCCACAACTTGATCGCATTCACGCGTAAAGAGGAGGCCCGGCTCTTTGCCATTCCTTCGAGGAGAGGCTGAGAGCAGGATGCCTAAAATTGCTCCAAGCTATGGATGAAACGCGCTCATGAAGCGATTGGGACACATCCGAGATTATTGGTTATGACGCCTGTCGAATTTAATTTTTTTATCTTCCCAGTCTAAGTATATTCTCATGCTGAGGAATGCCAATGCGATCCCTACCCCGAAAAGAGCCAAATTAATCTCATCATTACCCATACTAAACCAATTTTAATTTCGAATTATGGATATTTATCTTTTATAGACCACCATTACATAATAACCACGCAAGCGAAATGGATATCCCAGAAGTTGGGTTCACATACGCAACTATATTCTCAAAATACGCCCCCCAACCCACCTGCGCTGCTCACAAAGGTGCGCGCTGCTATCTGTCGTGATCCCTGTTGAGGGATGTTTGTCGTTTACTAGATTGATTTAATGAAAATTGGCTTATCTATGGGTAAGGAGTCTTTTGCATAAACCATATTTAATACTTTAACAGTGATGCTCGGAGTATGTGGTCCTTTTACGATTGCCGCTTTTATCATCCGATTCATCATTCTCTTTTAATCTGTTTGACTCTAGCGCGCGCCCTCGAATACCATGCGGGGCTTGACTGTTATCCAGTACTTCTCGTCGTCGGTGAACCATGGGTGCTGAGGGTAGCGGGGCTTTGGCGGTACTTTCTGCCTGGCGCGCGCGCCTAGTTCCCAGTAGATGAGCAAATCGTCTTCTTCGAATAGTTCATTTATCCTGTTCTCGAACTCGTTTAAAGGGATCAGGAGCGACTTTTCTATGCGCTCAGAGGCGTACTCTTGGTTTGTTCCGACGTCGCGCGTGCGATGTCTCCTCAGTGAAGTGCTCCGAGTTCGCGAGCATCTAATCATAAACTCCGCGCAAGCATTTATTAAGTAAAAAGTTGAAGAGTTTTGGTCTCTTCGTCAAGTTTTTTCACCATCTCTATCCCTGTGAGCTCCATTATGAAAACCTCAGCGAAACCGAACACTGTACACCCTTCAATCAAATGACCGCCTATGACCCTGATTTTTTCTTCTTCAACGTATGAGAGGGTAAGATGAGCGTGAACAAGCTGTTTTCCTTCTACAATGCTTACATTCCCTGAGATCCCTAGGATCTCTAATGGTTTCTGAAACGAGGTAAAGCTTCTGTTCTTGTCTGTGATGGGGAACGCATCTGGTAACGTTTTACAATTACGCAGTTTCACACCTGACAGGAGGCCAACTCCGGAGAGTATGACTGCGGCTTCAAGTCCTTCTTTTTCAACTGCTTTTTGGAGAGAGCGCATAAGGTCGCATCCATTTTTAATTCTAGCAACCACAACCCTTCCAACCCCACCAGATCTTGAAATGTAGCTTTCCGGCATGAGCGTTCAGATAATACACTCGCGCGTGGGTAATTGATAAAATCATTGAAAATATGATTTTACCACGTGTTATGGTGAAAAATATAGGATCTGATACGATCTTATCGCATGTTTAGAGGCATCAATCTTGTTACCCTTGTGCGTGCTTTTTCACTCATTCTTCCAACAACTCCATCCTATTGTACAAACTTTTTGACGTTAGAACGCTGTTTCCTCTTCCAATCAGATTGGAGAGACAACTTATTTTTTAGATTTTTTGAACGTTTGTCTTTTTTTCCTTTCTTTCCCATATTTAACCTTCCACCTTTTTTATCAAGTTAAATAACACATCTAGCTTTAAAATGTTAAAGGTTTCAAGGGCATAAGCAGCAAATATCCAGAATTTAGTAAACATTCGCGCACGCTCTAATCCAGATAAACCATTAAATCGTTGTATGAAGGACCTGGTGGAAGTGGGTTTTAAACATCTCCTTAGGCATCTCGTAGACATTGTCTTTACTAAATTTAATCGCAATATTGGTTGTCTTCTCCCCCCTCACGAAGATGGCTAACTGACCCAATTCGGTGAAGAAGGGTTCTTTGAGCTGCACCAGAGTAATATCTTGCCTATTCGCCTCAAAGTACTTATTCTTCTCCAGCTCCCCCATCAAGTGCATTGTCTCATCATTCGTTAAGCTACGCCCAAGGGCGCTACTCACCGCCTACGGAGCCTCGAAGCCCAGCATCTTTCCGATGACAGCGCCTGCGATTGCTCCCCTAACGGCTTTAGCGAATTGCTCAGGCTTCTTGACTCCGATCACTCTCCTATTTGTGATGTAAACGCGCGCGCGCCGGGCCTCAGCATGTCGGCACTCGAAAAGCCTTCGAGGATAGATTCGGAGATAACCTTTGGCACCAGGGGAGTTGTAATACCGCTTCCAGTTTTGGGTGATGTATCTCTCTAGATTTTCTTACCACAATTATTGCAGAATAAGTGATCATCTTTCATCTGATTTCCACAATACGGACAGAACAAACGAGAACGCCTAACTTGCATTTCATACATAAGAAATATTATTTTTCACACGAATTGTGGTTACTATGGAGCTAGAGCGACCTGGGTTGGTACTGAACCGTCGAAGTTGAG
>CAZIKD010000083.1:0-4395 GCA_964539725.1 uncultured Candidatus Bathyarchaeia archaeon
TGGGTATCCTGCTATCCTACCCGCGGCTCGATATAAAAATTCTTAAAAACCAGGTATCAACTTTCAACGTATACCGCGACTCTACAGGTCTTCGGTAGGAACATGTAGAGCCTCTGCCTGCCCCTGTCGAACGCGAAGGTGCCGGCGCCCTCCTCCGTATTGATCTGCTGGATGATCTTCATCTCAACCAGGTCGATGGTGATGAGTAGGCCCGGTTTGGCGAGGGCGCAGTATAGGAACTTGCGTGTCCCGTTAAACCATGTTACGTCGGGCTCTCCTGGTATCTTCGCGCTGCATATCTCGGTTCCCTTCTCCAGGTCCATGGCGACGACCGCGCCACCGTCACAGGCTATGTATGCTTCCCTACCGTCAGCGCTCAGATCGATGCCATGCGGCCCATGAACAGGCACCCGAACGACCTCGCTAAGCTCACCCGTCCTCGGGGAAAGAGTGACGTAACCGGCAGGCTCCCTTATATTTATGATGAACCTGTCGATATGGGGGCTGTAATCACACCACCTCGGTCTCCCAGGTAACTTGATAGACTTGAGGATCTGTCCCCTGAAAGGGTCGATGAACCTGGCGTGGATGTCTACCACGTCCGCGGCGAGGAGCACCCCATGGTCGTCGTCCCACGCCAACCCGTTTGGCTTCGATCCCGCCTGGATCATCTTGTTCAGGGTCCCTTTGGCGGCATTTATTACGAGTATCTTACCGCTTCCCCTACTCGCTGCGAAAGCGAGTCCTTCTGCTTGGGCGCAGACTACACCACTTGCCTCCGGGCAGCCGGGTATGGTCTTGACGAGGGTGCCCCGAACGCCGTCTATAAGCTCCACAGTCCCTGTGGCCGTATGCGCTATGTAGACGTAGCCGTTAGCCTCGTAGACGTCGCCGTGGTCGAAGCCACCCGACTGGTGCTGTGGCATTGAGATGTAACGATCTAGCTTGAGAACCACGAATCGAAGTACTCAGAGGAGGATTTAGTTCTTCGCATGGATATTATGTAACCTCGGGAGCAGCTGTTACAGTTGGGTCATCTCCTTGCCTCCTTAACTTTCTTATTCAACCAGTCAACGGTCTTCGGTTTCCTGGCGCCCAGTAGTGATCGAAGAGCTCCTTGCACCACCTATGAAATGCAGGGTCCTTTGAGGAGAATCCGGTATAGTCGAACTTACTGTTCAGGAGCGCGCGCGAGCTGATCTTCAAGACACTTGAGGCGGAGTCCCAGGCCCTCGTCGGGGAGGTCGCGCGCGTCGATGGCTGCGTCTTTCTTGGCGAGTCTGTCGGCGCGCGCGCCCCGTTACGGCACGAAACACAATATAAGGCTGAGCGTCACCTCATCCGCTGTGAAGCACAAGGGTAGCCCACGCGTCGAGGTCATCGCTACCGGCGACGAACTAATCTACGGCAGGATTCTTGACACGAACAGCAACTGGTTGGCTAAGCGACTCGCCGAGATCGGGGCAGAGCTGCGCCGCGTCACGATGGTCGGGGACGACTTCGACGACATGAAGGACGCGCTCCTCAGTGCTCAGGACAGGGACACCGAGATCATCGTGTTCACCGGTGGCCTGGGTCCATCGGAGGACGATTTCACTGTCGACGCCATCGGCCGTGCTCTGGGAAGGGAAGTCACTATGGACCCTGTCGGCTTCCAGAAGATCAAGGAGATATACGATCGACGCGGAGCCGATATTAAACGAGGGGCCAGGATGGCCCGCATCCTCGAGGGCTCTGAGGGGGTGCAAAACCACATCGGGATGAGCGTCGGTATGAAGCTTCTCCATAACGGGAAGCTCATCTTCACCCTCCCCGGCGTCCCCCAGGAGATGCAGGGGATGTTCAACGAGCATATCGCCCCCATAATCGAAGCTGAGGCGAAGCATAGACTCCTCGGCCACACCTACGGCGTCGCCATGGTGTGGAAGGACTTCTTCCCAGTCTACACCCAGCTCCAGAAGGATTACCCCGACGTCTACATAAAGAACGCCGCTACCCCACCAGAGGCGGAGGAGGAGAGAAGCAAGGTGAAGGAGATCAAAGTCGACATAGTCATCCAAGGCGCGACGATGGAGGAGGCAGAGAAGAAGATGGAGGTCTTTATGCACGATTATAAGAACCGCATTGACGCCGCCGGCGGGGGCACTATACGCCGCCTCTAGTTCCGAAACGTTTTACCCTGCAGCGGAGACTTCTCCAGAGACTCCAGATGCTATTCCGCGTCTACCTCGAAAATGAGCTGTTCATGGATAAGGTAAGAGTTGTTAAGGCGAACAGCGAGGGCGTCGCCTTGAAGGACGACTCCGGAGTGACCCGGGTCCTCGACGGCGTCTACGTCGCCGAGGTAGAGGGAGTGGCGGGATTCATCACTCTCCGCCACGTACAACCAGGGGTCCGAGGGTCTTGAAATCAGCGCCCTTGAAGTAGGCATGAAGCTTCGATATGAGTTCGTCGACGTGGACGGTGACCTGCTCCCAGTTGTCTCTGTCGCGGAGAGTAAGTGTGCCTTTTTCCATGGTCGTGTAGTCGATTGTGATGGCTAGGGGGGTGCCGACCTCATCCTGGCGGGCGTAGCGGCGGCCTATGCTGCCTCCATCATCGAAGATCACCCTGTAGCCCTCGGCGAGTACAGCGTCGTATACTGTTATCGCCTTCTCGGTTAACCCATCTTTTGTGACGAGTGGCTGGACGGAGACCTGGTAGGGGGCGAGGGTCCTAGGAAAGTGGAATATATTCCTCTTCTCCTTGGGTGTCTCCCTCTGCTCCCAGGCCGTCTCCATGGCGACGAATGTGAGCCTATCCAGCCCGTATGAAGGCTCGATGACGTGGGGTATGAAGCGTGTCCCGTCTTTTCGGAGGACGCTCATGTCGACACCGCTGCCCTTCTGGTGGGCTTTGAGGTCGAAGTCAGTCCTGTTGGCGTGGCCTGCGACCTCGATCCAACCCCAGCTACGGGTCTGGACCTCGTGGTCGAAGGTCTGGCTGCTGTAGTGGCTTCTTTCTTGGGGTAGGTGGGCGCGGAACTGCTGCTTCTCTGGGGGGACGCCTAGTGACTCCATGAAGCGCTTGCCTATGCCCATGAAGTAGCCCTGCCACTCGGTGATGACGAGCCCCTTAGCGACAGCCTCCTTGATGGTGATCTCTAATGGCTCCTTGGCTCCTTTCTCCTCACTCTCCTCCGTGATGATTCGGACCTTTTCGCCCTCCACGTCGTTTAGACACTTGCAGGAGGGGTTAAGGGGGTCGAAGAAGAGCTCCAGCTCCATGATTGTGAACTCGCGGAGCCTGTGCATGCCCCGGCGGGGACTGACCTCGTTGCGGAGCGCCTTGCCCTGTTGGCTGATGGCAAAGGGAATGCGCTCCCTGTTAGCCTGGTAGCAGCGCTTGAAGTTTGTGAACATACCCTGGGCGGCCTCGGGGCGCATGTAGCCGACCTCACCACCGGTGGCGCCTATCTGGGTCTGGAACATCGTGAGGACAAGAGTCGGCTCTTTTAGCTGTCCACCACAGACGGGGCACTTGATATTGTTCTCCGCGAGGAGTCTCTTAATAGCGTCCCCGCCCTGCGCCTCGACATGCTCCATTCCCATCTTCTCCTCGATGAGGTGGTCGGCGCGGAATCCGCGTCCACACTGGCTGCATGCGGAGGCGTACTCCTTGAAGTTGGCGAGGTGGCCGCTCGACTCGAAGACCTTGCTGCTGTTCACTATCGGGTCCTCGATCTCGAAGAAGCCCTGCCTTCTGACAAAGTGCTCTCTCCACAGTGCCTCAATGTTCCGCTTGAGCTTGACGCCGACATCGCCGTATGTTGTGAAGCCCGCTATGTTGCCGTATATCTCGAAGCTCGGCCAGAAGAAACCACGTCGCTTGGCGACTTCGATGAGGGTCTCGTAGATGTTGCCTGTGGACATTGGACGGCTCAACCACTTGTTGGGTGAGGGAAATATAAAGATAGTAAAAAGAATTAGCTAGTTGACGATGGGGCGGAACTTATACCCGTACTGAATTAGTCCCGCCTGTCCGTCTTCAGTGACCTTGCGGAAGGTGTATTCCATCTTCATTCCGACTTTGACCGCCTCGGGCTCGATATCAACAACCTGGCTCAGGATGCGAACTCCATCGTCGAGCTCTATAAGGGCGACGATGTATGGCGTGAACCGCTCGTAGCCGAGGGGGGAGTTCCTAATGACTGTCCAGCTTTGGACCTTCCCCGTCTCAGCGAGCTTGTAGGGCTTGAAGTCGGTGCTCCCGCAGCTGCAGACGGGCATCTTGGGGTAATACTTGGCGCCGCATTTGACGCATTCCTCACCAGTGAGCCTATAGCGGGGTTTCTCCTCGCGCCAGTATCTTGGTACGCTCATTTTAAATCCTCCTGAGGATGGCTACGGAGCAAGT
>CAZIKD010000083.1:4405-8337 GCA_964539725.1 uncultured Candidatus Bathyarchaeia archaeon
CCATGCTCTGTGCCATACCAACCTCCGCGTTTGGGATCTGGTTTGCCCCAGCCTTCCCGCGCAGCTGAATCACGGTCTCAACGATCTGGTAGAGCCCCGTGGCGCCAATGGGGTTGCCCCTGGCCTTGAGGCCGCCGAAGTTATTCGTGGGTATCTCCCCCGTACGGGCGGTGTGCCCCTGAGCGACGAAACGGGCCCCCTTCCCCTTCTCGACGAAGCCGAGGTCCTCGAGGCTGAGGACACCGTCGATAGTTGTATCGTCTGTGACCTCGAGCACGTCGACATCCTTTGGCTTCACATTCGCGATCTCATATGCCTTATTGGCGGCTTTTTTAACGGCTTCGAGTGTGAGTGGATGTTTACGGGAGGCGAGGGAGGTATGGTCAGTCGCGACCGTTGAAGCTACTACCTCGATGCCGGCGGCGATCTTATCGGCTGGGCCGAGCAGGACCACCGCTGCGCCATCGGCGACCGCGGCACACTCCATCATCCTTATTGGGTCTGCCTCCATCGGGCTCGTCATGACGCGCTCGATACTTAGCTTGAAGGAGTACTGGGCATGTGCGACGCCTACCGCGTTATCGTGGCTGCGAGCTGCGAACCACCCTATCTCCTCCGGCGTGGCACCGTACTCATGGGTATAGAGCCTATGGAGTATGGCTGAGAGCCCCGTTTTAGTAACGCCAGTGTAGGCAGTGTACTCTTGTTCCTCCGTCCCAACGAGGGCGGTGGTGACCGCCTCGGGGAGGAGGTCGCTCATCTTCTCTACGCCGCCTACGAGGACCCAGTCGTTCAAACCCGAGGCGACGGCCTTGACGCCCTCGTTGAAGGCGACTCCGCCGCTTGCCTGACCTGCCTCGATCCTGACGGCTGGGAGTCCTGGTTTACCTATTGCCTCCGCCATGATAGCCCCCATCCCTAGCTGCCCCTGCAAGTGGGCTCCCATCATGTTCGCGACATATAGTTGGTCGACCTCGGTGTGGGCTGCGTCCTTCATGGCAGCGAGGGTGGCCTCAGCGAAGAGGTCCTTGATGTTCCTCTCCCACGGCTCGCCGACCTTGGTAAAGCCTATTCCGGCGATTGCTACCTTTCTCATATTATGATCTGCCCCCTGTGGCGGAGATAAGTCGCGTAATCGACGTACCTCTTCCTGTCTATGTAGCTCTTGACATTGGGTCCGCCTCGGCGATGCTTTATGGGATCCCTTACCATCCAGACGAAGGCGTCGCTGCCGGAGCCGCTGCCGTAGCTGACCATCAATATCCTGTCACCTGGCTCGGCGACATCTAGGGTCGCGGCGAGACCCAGCGGGCTACTGCCCGCGTAGGTGTTTCCGACGACGGGAGATACTAAGCCGGGGTTGATCTGGTCCATACCGAAACCTAGCATCTTTGCGACGTTGATGGGGAACTTGGCATTGGGCTGGTGGAAGACTGCCCACTTGAAATCGGTGGGTTTGTACCCAGTCTCGGCGAGGAGTGCCTTACCGGCGCCGGTGATGTGTTTGAAGTAGGCGGGCTCCCCCGTGAACCTGTTGCCGTGGCGGGGGTACATCTCCCTCGATCTGCGCCAGAAGTCGGGTGTGTCGGTTACGAAGCTGTAGGATGCCTCAAGCTCGGCGACGCTCTCTTCGGCTGGTCCGAAGAGGTAGGCGGCGCCTCCACAGGCGGCGGTGTACTCGAGGGCGTCGGCGGGTTTGCCCTGTGCCGTGTCTGCCCCTATCCCCATGGCGTACTTCTGCATCCCGCTGCCGACTAGGCCGATGCATGCCTGCATAGCTTCGGTACCTGCCTTGCAGGCGAACTCGTAGTCAGCGGTGGAGACGCTGGGCGTGGCGCCGATGACCTCGGCTACTATAGTGCCTGAGGGTTTGACTGCGTAGGGTTTGGACTCGGTACCCACGTAGACCGCACCGATCTTGGCTGGATCGACCCCGGAGCGTCGGACGGCTTGGCGGGCGCACTCGACAGAGATGGTGATGGTGTCCTCGTCGAGTGCTACGACGGCCTTCTCCTCGACTGGCTCTCCTGAGGTGCCCCACATGCGGTTGACCTCAGCGGCCTTGAGTCTGTACATCGGCACGTAGGCGCCGTAGCCGACGATACCGACCCTGATGAGAGTCTTCAAGTTGTTTAATCCTCTCCGGAAACTTGGAGATAGATTACCAAGTTTCTATTTAAGCGAATCGACAGGAATCGATATTGGCATCGACGAGAGACGATTGAGTATCTACCTCTTTAGGTAGATGTCCCTAACAGCCCCCAGCGACTTTATGGTCGCCTTAAGAGAGTAGGGGCGCTCGAACTGGCATACGAAGCCTTCCCAGGGGTCGCCTACGACCTCGTAGTCACTAATCTGGCCCACGCCCAGCAGCGCGGTGTTGGATATGTGTCTAATTTCCTCGGGCTTGAAACCCATGAGTCCGCAGCAAAAGCTGTCAACTGCCACGACGTCTGAGCCCGCCACTATGACGCCCATATTCCGGGGATTCCCCACGACGGGTCCGTTCCCCTCCATGCAGGTTAAGCCGTCGATGATCGTCATGTTGGTCCTTATGGTCTTGGCTAAGTAGGGGAGAACTTCGTCAAGCCTTTTGTGGAGTCGGCTCTTCTTAGCTTCCTGGAGGCAGCCGTAGAGGTTCTTAATACCGAGGGTGACGGTTGTATGGGCGCAGGTCTTAATCTTAGCTAGGTTTAGGACGTAGTCGGCTTCGAGCATGGTTTTTGGGATCTTAACTTCCGTGCCCGCTACCTTGTGTGGGACACAATCATCCTTGCTCAGGTTGAGGAATGGGACACTCCATTCCTCCAGTTTCGCTGCGAGCCCCGACTCCTTGAGGCGCTTATCGGCGGTGTCGGCGATGTTGTCAGACTCCACGACTAGGGGCTCGCATCCCCTCTCGCGAGTCATCTTCACGGCTGCACCGATGATGTTGAAGTCGGTTATGACCATCCCTTGGGGATTCTTGGCGTTGCAGACGTTGGGTTTGATGACGACTCTCTTCGCCTGCCTTATCTGGAGGCCTCCGGCGAGATCGACGGCCTTCCTGACCGTAGCCTCCGTGTCCTTCTCTGCCTTAACGATTGCTACCTTGGCCAACGATGTCACCTATTTTACGATGAGTCTATCGCCAATCTCCTGCATGACCCTAAGCATTGCGATCTCGTCATCCACAGTTATTCGGGGCTCTCCACCCCCGTGGACGAGGCTGTCGAGGTGCCTGTACTGCTCCGGGAAGCTGGGATGTTTAAACTGGATGAGGTCGAGGTACCAACCGGGGCCTCTCTCACTCGTCTTCGTCTTCCTGCCTTCGGCTTCGAGGGTGTAGCTGTAGGGATTAATAGAAAAGTCGCTCATGAGCCTCCCCTTCTCGCCCTCGATGGCGACGGCGAAGGTGGGTATGGTTCGGGTCCAGCTCGCGGTGCAGTCGAGGGTTACGCCCCGCTCCGTATCGACGATTACGTGGAGATTATCGCAGACCTCGTACTTCTTGCAAACACCCGAGACTTCGGCGACCCTCTCCGGTTTACCGGCTACTATGCCGGCGACGCTTAATATGTGGGGCATCACGTCCTCGACTATTCCCCGGGGGTCTTTGGTCCGGAAGTCGGTCTTAGAGCCGTACATCCCGAGGTTGTTCTCGAAGTTTAGTTTGACGCGCCTCACCTCGCCGATGGCCCCCTGCTTGATCTTCTCTTCCATTTTGTAGAGAGCTGGGGTATAGACGTAGTTATGGGCCGGGAGGACGACTAGGCATCCCTTCGCATTCTTGATCTTCATACACCCCTCTACTGTCTGGGCGAGGGGCTTCTCGCAGAGCACATGCTTCTCCGCCTTGATCGCCTCGAGGGTCATCTCTTCGTGGAAGCGTGGGGGTGTATTGATAGCTACAGCTTCAACCTCTGGTCTCGTAAGTAGTTCGTGGTAGTCGC
>CAZIKD010000084.1:0-8279 GCA_964539725.1 uncultured Candidatus Bathyarchaeia archaeon
ACGAGTGCGATGGTGGCAAAGAGGATTATCACCCTTGCATCGTAGCCAATGAGGGGTACACCAACGGCGACACTCCCAAGCGCTAACACAACGGAGGAGACGGCGTAGACAGGGGTCACGTATGTTGTTAAGTCAAGCTTCTGCCTGAGTCGCCTCCCGGCCATCAAATAGACGCCGAGTGCTACGGCTCCGATGATCGAAAGCGCGTCACCGAAGAGGTTCTCCTCCCCGACACCGAGGTCGCCGAGGGCGATGATCGTTGCCCCAACGAAGGCGACACCTATACCGATGGCGACCCGCTTATTCACCCTCTCCCCAAGCAGGAAGTGGCTGACAAGGGCCACGAAGATCGGGTCAACATGTACAAATATCACTGAACTCGCCACCGACGTATAGCTTAGGCTCGTTATCCAGGAGGCGAAGTGGACTGCGAGGGCGACACCGACCCCTCCTAGGGAAAGGAGGTCCCCCCTCCCCATGGCGCGGAGCTTAGCGAAGCCACCTCTATGCATGAAGAAGGGGAGTAGCATAAGCGTCGAGAGGAGAAGACGCCAAGTCGCAACAGCCATCGGTGGGGACTCGGCCAAACGTATGAGGATCGACGCGGTCGAGACCGCGGAGATACTCACAAGCATAACGAGGTTCGGCGGGAAGCCGGGCCGCTCAACCAAGGCGATCCCCTGATAATGGGGCGACGCGTTATAAAAGACAACAATCAGGTGAGGATCGGTGCCCCGACCAGTTGTCATTGTTCCCTATGACCCGGATTGGCCTAGGATTTACGAGGGAGAGAGCGATCTCATTAGGGGCGCCGTCGGCGGGATCATCCGATCCCTCGAGCATGTTGGGAACACAAGCGTTCCGGGCCTTTGGGCGAAGCCCATCATCGATATTATCGCCGGCGTGACAGACACAGAAAAGCGCTGAAAGGAGTAGGATTAGTCTCCACGACTTCGGATATGACGACGCCTCACCCGATGACAATCCCGACTGGTACTACTGCCTCGGGAAGGCCCACCATAGCCCGGGCTTCCACCTCCACCTAGTCAAGGAAGGGAGCACCCATCACCTCAAACATATTGTCTTTCGCGACTGGCTACGCACCCGCCCCATTGACACCGAAACCTACAAGAATCTAAAGATCAGCCTCTCGGAGAAATATTGGAATGACAGGGTTGCTTACACCGAGGCAAAGACCGATTTCATAAACGGAGTAGTTAAAAAGGCGGAAAAAATTAGGGCTTGACCACCTTCTTGAGGAGGTCGATGTCCATCTCGAGGGCTGCAACGGGCATCTCGAGCCCCCATGCCTCTAGGGACTCGGGCCTGATCTCACCAGCCCAGCAGAGGGGCTCCCCATTCACCTTAGCTACGAGGCGCCTCCCGTCGATGAAGCAATCCCAGCCGCCTGCCTCGACATCGACCTTAACCTCGAGGTTCTCGAGGATGGAGAGCATCGTGGCTTTAATGTCGCTGAAGCTGGCCTTGGCGTGGCATTGGACAATTGCCAGCCGGCGCGAGCTCCTAGCCCCTATGTCGGTCTCATCGTCGAGGAGAACGACGTCATCCACCTCGTAGAGGCTCTGCGGGTACGAGTGATGCTTGTTCACTATAAGCACCTCCATGAGGCTCGGTAGGAGCCTGTTCCTGAGGACGTTGTAGCCCTCCATCTTCGGGTTCTCCACCTCCGCCAAGGGCTCCTCCGCTATGCTCATCTTGGTTAAGAGCTTCTCCCTGTTGCTCAGCATGAAAGTGACGACCTCCATGTGGCCGAAGCCTATGAGGAAGTTGCGGATGTACCTGCTGAATATCTCCAGCTCGTCCTCGCCAGCTCTAGTGTGGATGGGTGGAATATTGGGGATGAACTTGTCGTAGCCGTAAGCGATGGCTACATCCTCGACGAGGTCGATGGGGTGCATGATGTCAGTGCGATAGCAGGGGACCTGGACGTCAATTTCGTCCCCTGCGACTTTAGCGGCATGTCCCATCTTTCCGAGGAGCATCACAGTATCAGCGTTACCGAGCTTTAGGCCGAGAGTCTTGTTGACATAGTGGTTGCTTAGCTTCCACTTCCTGGGGTTGAGATCGGGGGTCTTGATCGCCTTGTCGGGATACATGACCTCGACGGCGTAGATCTCGGCGCCCCTGTCAGCAAAGGTGGTGCAGATGATTGCAAGCGCCTCGGTTATCGTCTTCAGGTCTGTGCCCGTGATGTCTATGAAGAGGTCCCGGGTCGCCTCGTCGATGCGTGTGTACTCCCCGTTGATGATCGGCGGCATCGAGAGGACCATCCCTTTCGCGTCGAGGATCATCGGGTACTCCTCGGCTCCCTCCAGTATCCAGGCGTACTCAACACCCTTCGGCATCTTCGTCAGCATCCATTTGAGGTCCTTTTCGAAGCGCTCGCCGAGGGGCTTGAACCTAAACTCGGGCGGCTTCGTGGTGTAGGTGACTGGAAACTGGATGGGTTTGAGGTTGTGAAGCCCTATGGCGACCTTGCGCCTCTTCCTACCATGAGTGATGTGGAGCTTCTCCTGAAGCTGGATTATGCTTCGGATGAGGGAGTCGCTAAAGTCAACACCCTTTGCGACCGCGCATACGAAGTAGGGGCGTATCTTCTGAGTCTTTTCGTCGACGACGGCGACGTAGTTGGAGTCCTTGACCTTGTAGTAGCGGGGACCCATTTTCTCCCCCGTAAAACTGGCGTAGGCGCGTGCTAGGCCCTCGGTGCTCATTAGGTCGGGGCGGTTGGGGAAGACCTCGAGGGCGAAGCCATCATCTTGCAGCCCCTCCCAGCTAGTCCCCATCATCGGGAGCCTCTCTTGAAGCTCCTCGAGGGAGACGTCTCTGCCCAGCATCTCGCGGAGGTCCGATAAGTTGACGTTAATCACCGGCATCGACTGTCACCTCGTCCAGAGCTTCGCCTTGCGGAGAAGCCCTATGTCGTTGCCGTATAGCTCCTTGATGGTATTGACGTGATAGCTCTGCATTACGAGCCTGTCGAAGCCTGGACCCCAAGCGAGGACGGGGACGTCTACGCCGATGAGGGGCTTGACTACCTCGGGGCGGAACATCCCCGCTCCGAAGAGCTCCATCCAGCCCCCCCTCTCCTCGATCCAGACCTCAGCCTCCATGCTCATCTCCGTATAGGGGAAGTAGCCGGGGCGGAACCTGAACTTCTTCAACCCGAGCCCCTCGAGGTAGGCCTTGAGGTAGCCCTGCATGTCCCGGAACGTGACATCCTCCCCGACGACAATGCCATCGGTCTGGTAGAACTCGGCGAGGTGGTTCCAGTCGATTGCCTCGTTCCTGAAGACGCGGCCGACGCTGAAGAACTTCCCCGGAAGGTCCTCGGGCTTGAGCCTAGCGAGCTGTAGGACGCTGAGGCTCGTGGTGTGGGTGCGGAGGCAACATCTGCTAGCAAACTCGGGGCTCCACTTGTACTGCCAACCAGTCGAGCCAGTTGTCCAGCCATTCTCGTGGGTGGCCTTTACCTGGTCCACGAGCTTGCCCTCTGGAAGCCTGCCCTTGTAGGGGGTCTTCATGTAGAATGTGTCGGCGAGGTCCCTGGCGGGGTGGTCCTGGGGTTGGTAGAGGGCGTCGAAGTTCCAGAAGCTGAGCTCGAGGTAGTTGCCCTTCATCTCTTTGAAGCCTAGTTCGACCCAGAAGCGGCGGATGTAGTCGATGATCTGGCTGATGAAGTGACGCTTGCCGGGTGTGAGGCTTGGGACTGGGAGGCTGACGTCGTAGTGCTGTACTACGGCATTGCGCCACATACCAGCTTGTAGCACCTCGGGGGTGATCTGAGTGATCACGGGCTTCAATGCGATTACATCGACGAAGGGCAGAACCTCTGTGCCGAATGGGGTGAGCTCGACGAATCGCTCGGTCTCCTCTTTGACCTCTACTAGGCCGCGCTTTATGATGACGGGGATTCGAGCAGCGAGGTCGGCGCCGAGCTTGCCCTCATGGACCATTCCATGGGCAAGGCGCTTGAGTATCTTCTCGTCCACGGTCTCGTGTTTTGCGGCCTTAGCTCCCTCGGGGGTTGGCTCGACTTTACCGCTCTTGATGTTTGCCCAGCCGTTGCTACGCACCCAGACGAGGGCGATGTTGAGATCTGGGATATCTCCTTTGAGATGTGATAGCTCATTGTCGCCACCCACCGCAGCTTCAATGAGCTGCTTCTCGGGTAGTCCCTCGCTCCCAAACTTCTGCCCCTCATCTGTGAGCTTGAAGAATCGTGAGACCTCAGCCCTGAAACTTACGACGCCTTTAGTCTCAGCCCAGGCGGAGGCCTTCTCGACGGCGTCCTTGCCTAAGCCCGTGGTCTGGCTGAGCGCGGTGGTAGAAGACGCCCCGCCACCTCTGAGGGCAACCAAGATCTTCCTTTCGTTCTCGTTAAGCCTCGATGCTACTTCTTCAAGCTCCAAAGGTCTCACTAACCTACCATTAACGGCTCATCCGGGAGTTTAAAAATGCACAGGGGTGACGGGCAGGTGAACCCAACCCGCAGAGTTAGCCATGTGTTAGGTGTGCGATGCCATGCGGGCAGATTAGGCTATTTTAATATCCTTACCGAGTTTTTGGGGGCGTCAATGAAAGTTACGGGTCTATGGATGGCTCAGGCGTACTCCGTTAGCTTCCTCTGAGTAAGCGTGTGCTTGAGAAGGGGGCCACTCTCTACCCACTTCTGGAGGGGTATGGTGAGTCTGCTCATTACATGTTTGAGGGCATCGTCCATCGAGGGGAAGAGGCGAGGGATCTGTTTCATTGCGTTTCTGCAGTTCTCCCGAACCTGCCAGACGCCGACGGGTAGAATGTAGTCTGGGTAAGCCTCGCGGAAGATGAAGACCTTTGCTTGACGGCGTATCTTTGTAAGGTGCTCGAGGACGGCGAGTCGCCCGGAGTAGTAGCAGCCACCCATTGATGCGTATGTGCTGCGCCCGTTGTAGTCCTCCCAGTCGGTGACTATGTTGACATGGGACTCCGAGGGGTTCCAGAGGGTCTTCGGGTACCAGGCCTCGTAGGCCTCGTAGCACCAGGCGTCGGGAACTAGGAGTATCTCGAAGCGGTTGCCTAGGTACTCGGATTCGTAGACCTCATACAGGTTAATGAGGGTGTGGTCCTTGATGGTCTTTATCATATCCTTGCCGAGGAGGTCATCTATGGCCGTGATGCTCCAGCGGGTCGGAACGAGACGACGATTCTTTTCAATGCCGAAACTACCTGTACTGAAGGCCTTGACTATGCTACTGACGGGGACTCCACTGCGGTAGAGTGTCTTCGCGGCCTGAGCCGCCTTGAGGTCTGTGTCGTAGTGGGCCTTCTCCATCCAGTGGTTCCATCTGACATAGCCAATCTGGACTCTATCGAGGGGGGCGGTTGGGCCGATGGGTTGAATATCGTTGTCCAGGTATAGACGTTTGACTGGGGGTTTCTGGAGTTTCATCTCGGTCTCAACGTAATGGTCGCTGAGACTTATCTCACGGGTTGCATCGAGTATCTTCCCCGCCTTCTCTGGTTTGAGTACGTTTACCGGCGCCATGCCTCGGACGAGTTGGCTGCGGAATCCTATTATCTCGTCCATGCTTCTGCCGAACCACTTCTCGGTGTCGTCGAGGATTGTGGTGTCACCATAGAAGCCGGGGGCCATGGGTCCGACCTGAACGTAGGGGTAGCCGAAGCGGCCGACGAAGACGCTTGGGGGTGAGCTGCCCTCGATGTTTGTGCCCTGTACGCTTCGGAACATGCGGGTGTGGACGGCGACCTGCTCTATGATGGGGCACCGTGTCTTCCCGCAGAGCATTTTACTACCTTTGCAGACTGTACAGAGGTTGTCACGTGCTTGAAGCTTGAGTTGATCGCTGGTGTAGTCAAGGGAGGCGCCTATCTCAGGGTCTGCATGGATGAGTTCCCGAACCCACGTGTTGCTAGGCTTGAAGCTCTTGGCGATCCTCTTCCCCAATCTAGTGGTCCTCTACCTTCGGGTGGTTATAGGGGTATCTAAGCATGAATGATATGGGGGGATGAGTGGAGGTGAAAGTGGTTACCATGGTCGAGCGCCAACATCTGAGAAGCGCGCGCGGCGGATCACAGATTCTCGGAGCATTGCTTTCTTCTGATTAGAGGAGTGCTAGACTGGTTGAAGGTCGCCCTCTAGTCGACCGAACCCTTTTTCTTGTGGGTCGGCGTCGGCTCAGGAGATGCCGATCAACGATGGTAACCTCCGCAGCTTCCTTGTGCGGTTGCCTTCGTTATATTTTGGGTTGTTTCTCTTCGCGGCGGGGGCAGTGACGAATCTCTACTCGGGGCTCGGCATGAGTCCCTGGGGGGTATTTCACGTAGGTCTTTCAGGGCTCAGTGGGTTGACTCTGGGGCAGGTAAGCCAGCTCGTGGGGTTCGCGGTGCTACTCTTGGGCTGGGGGCTGGGGTTCCCTCCTGGATTCGGGACGGTTATGAATATGTTTTTCGTCGGTTGGTTCACGGACAGGATTATGGAGTGGGGGATAGTCCCCAAACCCACAGACCCGTTGAGTCAGGCGACGCTATTGCTGTTGAGTGTGGTGCTGATTGGGGTAGGTAGCCTCTTCTACCTCCGCGTGCAGCTCGGGGCGGGTCCTCGGGATGGGTTGATGGTAGGTATTGTAAAGCGCCTGAACAGGCAGATTTGGCTAATCCGTGGGAGCATAGAGGTCACGGTTCTGATTCTCGGCTACTTCCTCGGAGGCCCCGTGGGGGTTGGGACAGTCGTAACCGCTCTGACCATCGGCTACTCAGTTCAGTTCGCATTTAAGTTGGGAAAGTTTGAAGGGAAGTCGCCGCAGATGAATCTCTGGGAACTCTATGGGTATCTGCTTGGGAAGAAGTAGGGGCCTCAGATCGTGAGGTACTCTAGGTCCCTGGGGTAGTATGTGACGACTTCGTTGCCTTCTTCTGTGACGATGAGGGTGTCGCTGTGGCGGAATCCCGCGTAGCCGAGGTGGTAGATGCCGGGCTCTATGCTGACTACCATCCCCGGTTTGAGGGGGGTTGGGTTACCCTGGTCGAGCCACGGAGGCTCGTGGCCCTGGAGACCGATACCGTGACCGGTGTGGTGACGGATGAGTTCCTTGAGGCCAGCGTTATGGATGACATTATTTGCGGCCTTGTCGACATCAGCGCATGTGGCGCCTGGCTTGAGGGCGGTGATGGCGGCGTCCTGCGCACCCATCATAACCTCGAAGTAGTGTTTCTGGTGATCCGTCGGGGGACCAACTATCATGGTGCGCTCCAACTCGCTGTTGTAGCCACCGATGTCTGCACCGGCGCCTGTAACGAGCACGTCACCCTGCTTGATGGGGCGGTCTATGGCTATGCTATGAGGCATGGCACTCTTCCACCCAACCTGTCCACGGAAGCCAGCGGAGCAGCAGCGCGTACCCGCGATGGGGGTGTATTGGGGGCCGAGGGTCTTCTTCATGATAGCTGTGGCCTCCATGGTGGCTTCGAGCGCGACGTCGGCATCCCACCTTCCGGGGGAGGTGTACTCCTGTAGGAGCTGATGGGTGAGATTACCCCACTTGGCTGACTCGCGGATGAGGTCTACCTCCTCGGGACTCTTGGTCAGGCGCATCTCCCAGAGGATGTCATCTGCCTTAACCAGCTTGGCTTCGGGTAGCTTCTCGGTGAGGGGCGGTCCGGTGTAGCCCATCGTAGCGGATGCGCCGCTGGGATTGTCGGTACCTATCTTGGACTTGGCGTAGCCGAGGTCTTTGAGCCACTCAGCAAACAGTTCGATGGGGTGAGTTGTGCCGGGGTAGTCGAGGTAGGTGTAAAGATGTTTGACTAGCTGTGTCTGGTGATTGAGGTGGTCGGCCTCGAGGAGGGGACCCATGAATGTGAGGTCTCCATCCAGGGGAACAAGGAGGGCGGCTGGGCGCTCCGTCACCATATGGTAAAAGCCACTCAGGTAGAAGATCGAGACACCATTTGTGACGAGGAAGGCGTCCAGCTCCCGCTTCACCATCTCTTCTCGGAGCCGCTTGACCCGGTTCCCGTACTCATTTACGCTTATGCAGAGCTTCGGCATAGAGATCTTAGTAGATTTACCCGGTTCTGATAAAGAACTATCGACTCGAAGAGGCGAAACTATCTTTTAAGGGATCAAACACTCTGATAAACGGGGATTTTAATGATATACGAATGGAGAATATACGAGGCCTACCCAGGTAGGCTGGACGCGCTTAACGAGCGCTTCGCCAAGATCACCCTGAAGTACTTCGAGAAGCACGGCATCA
>CAZIKD010000085.1:0-3529 GCA_964539725.1 uncultured Candidatus Bathyarchaeia archaeon
ATATCATCAAGAGTCGCTAAGATGATCATTTGACCAAATCCGTTTAAACGTCACATTTTATTAATCATCTGGAGTGCGAGTTCACCGACCTTTCTAGCCCTTGATCTTGTTCCTGGGATCGCAGCAGTTATGTAGGCAGCTTTTTCTGCTTCATAGGCCGCTGACTCCGGGTCTGCGATTTTTAGCGCGCACGCAACCGCGCATGGGGCAGTGATATTAACTATCGTATGGGCAGACAACATTAGCTCAATTACTGGTACAGCAGCGAGGGGAAGGACGTTGCTATACTCATTATTTCCCCTGATCACCATGTCCGGTATTATATTCTGTGATAGTCCACGTAGAAGCATTTTCTGCTTATCGATTGTGACCTCCACATCAGCGTCTAGGTCGAAGCCATAATACTCTGTGAGATTCGGTGGTAGCCTAGCCCCAGTTTTCATTTTAAGTATATTAATTTGAACATCTTTTCCTAACATACTGCTGAACATGGCGGATGCGGATGTCTCCACCTTCTTCTTTCTGGCGTCTTCGAAGCCCTTTACCACGTCTGAGATGTTGTGACCCGTTTTCAGTAACTCGTATGACTGCTGAACCCTACTTTCCACGGCATCAAGCGTCACTTTCTCAGTGGCCTCAACTATAGCCTCCGTCACCGGTCCAGGATAGAAGCTATGAGCCTTGCGAGCTACCGTGTTAGCCGCGATCATCGCGGTCTCAGGGTCTAGGAATTTCTCTTTATTGACTCTTACCGCCTCCATCGCTTTGCTTGGTGACTTAGTCTGTGACAGAACTCGCAGGGCAATCACACAGTCTGCACCTATCTGATGTGGCATTGGGCCACAGAGTGGGCCACCGCTAACACCAGCACCAAAGTTGCCTAGTTCCTCAACACTTGCTAGGATCTCGGCGAACTGCAGCATACCCACTACAGATGGGATACCGATGTCCTTAAATATCAAGCCTAGGTCACCAACTAAACGAGCCGAGTCCATTTCCTCTCCGGTTCCCCTAAAGTGAAGTTTGCCTGGGAGGTTGATGGCGTTAGCGGCGAACCTTCCCGTCATCTCCGATGTATCCGTCATTATCCATTTGCCATCTTGTTGAACCTCTAACTCCGCATCGGGATGGAGTATCTCCATCGTAGCCGCTGTCCCGAGGATAGCAGAAACTATCATGTTTGGTTTCATTCCCACGCCTGACTGTGCTTTTACCATAGCTTCCGTTCCAATTCGCGCGGCATTTTTGCAGATCTCCGGGAAGACATAATCTTGAGCTAGGGGACCGTGACCATACATCGGGCCAAGAGTGGGAAGTTCTTCTCCCTTGACACTCGTTAGGTTTCCCTCCATAGCCGCGTGATAGATCGCATGCACAGCTGGGAACGCTGTTATCTTGTTTGTTGATTTTCCCGCAGGTATAAGCAGTACGCCCCCCTTCTCCGCTCCAGCTATCATTCTCGCGCTTGCTCCGAGCTTACGGTTCCCCCCTGGGCAACCTATGCGGGCGTTAGCACCGGCAAAGTAGAGCAAACTCGCGGATAATAGCGCAGCGTTTGCTGCGAACGCGCCGGCTTTCTTCGCGATCTCTATGCTTTCTCTTAGCACCTGATCTGCTTCGATCTCCGGGTGGTTTCGAGCCTTAATCATGATGTCTTTACCTTTCAGAATATCGGTGGCGATGCAGTTGGCTGCGCAAGCAGTAGCGATGGTCAACCCCCCATGTCCACCTGTGAGCGCGTTGATATTGTCACCCGTCATCAAATCGGGGTTTGCCATCACCGCTTTGATGCTTACCGAAACCACATTTTCCATAACTATCAGACCAAACTACGCTAACGATGTAATAACACTTTAGAGGGGAAGAATAATCTCGACTTTCCTCCTCTCACCTTTAGTTTTACAAGGTTATCGGTTGCAGTAACCTCTTTATTTCAACGGCGCCCGCGTATGGGCAGTTCTCAACGCTCTTCTCACCAATGAACAACTTGGAGGCGAAGGCGTAGCAGCCGCTCTCACCACACTCTTTACAGTTTGTCTGTGGTAACTTCTTATTGAGAACCATGGGGCTCAGTTTCTTCTTTTCCTCGAGGAGGTCGCTAGGCATCTTTGGGTGGGAGGCCTGGTAGGCAAGTCCACGGTTCAATAGGTCGGTTATCTTCTTCGTCAGATCCTTGAGCTCATCATCGTCTTTGATGAACGTTACCGCGACCTCTCCGTTGTAGCCTACGACCACGTTGTGTCTGTCGAATGAGTAGCTCATGGTCTTGGAGGACTCGGAGTACCTCGCGTTGGGTACCGCCAGGAAGAGGATGGGTAGGACGCTCTCCAGTTTCTTGTCGGTCTTGGCCACGATCTTGAACCTCTCCGGTTCCGCTAAGCACGGTGATCTATCGATTACCTCGAACTTTTCTATGTAGACGCCTTTAAACAAGAGCCGTAGAAGTTCTTCTTTACTCATCCTCTTACCCACACCCAAAGTTGTATGTATATATTTAAATTATTAAATATAGTATGCTCTCGCACGCGCCCTGGAGGTAGTCCTAATCTGTTTTTTGAGGGTACTACACAGACCAGCACACCACGAATTCGCACGCGGCTATAGATGGTGCTGGAGTTGATGCCCTCGTTTACCCACGTGGAGAAACCCCCCACGTCTAATCGACGACATAGAGAGCCAACACGGGGACATCAGCCAGAGAATACTCCCACACGCGCGCGACTTCTATGCGTAATCTTATAAGGTACACACTGCTTTATTTTGAGTATTTCTTAAAGATTGTCTCTATCTCCGCAGGACTGAAGAAAACGTGTATACCCCTCATCTGCGACAGCTTTGACGTATTCTCTAGATCGACCTCTCTCATCTCTAGCTCCAGTTTTTCTCCGGATGGTAGTGTTGTTACCTGTTTACCCTCGACGTGGTCTACAGGTAGGATGTATATTGGGATGTTAGCCTTAGATGCTTGGGCCACCGAGTTGGTGATCAGGGTGTCGGCTATCCCGCCGACTATCTTGGCTACGGTGTTCCCTGTCGCTGGGCAGACGATGAAGAAGTCGAATTTGCCAATCTGCAGGGCTCCGGGGATGTAATAGAAGGGTTCGGTTGTGTTGGAGTCCACCTCGGTGTAGATCTTGTCAGAGATGTTCTTTAGATCCTTGGATAATGCGTACCACTTTACCACCTTGTCTGCGGCTTTCGATAAGAAAATGTAAATCTTTATTTTGCTGTCCCTCTGGGCTATCTCTTTCATGGTCTTGACAATTTCTGGCATGTAGTCCCCTGAGCCCGTGATACCCCAAGCCACCTTCATGACATGATCACCTTTGTAGTCTCCGTGTTCCGTCCCCTATAGACGCTTGTTTGACGATATACTAATCGTAGATGATGATAGATGAAGCGTGCACAACTAAACATACCCCACAAAAAGACGCGCACAATAGGTGTTCCTGAGCATGAGTGAGCGAATTATTAATTCTAGTAACTCGCATGCGTCTACTGCATCATAATATTAGATATAGACACGCGC
>CAZIKD010000085.1:3629-8272 GCA_964539725.1 uncultured Candidatus Bathyarchaeia archaeon
CGCGCGCGAAATAGAATAATTATACACTTGTAATCAATATTAAATTGGATATAAAGGCACTTAATCTGATTAATCCGGGTAAAAGAGGTAAGATGGAAAATGCCCAATTTTGATTATCGCTTTTCCTTATTATTATGAAAGGGATTGAAACGCATATTAAAATGGATATTAGATCTACGAGTATCCAAGAACCATTATTAATTAATTGGTTTGTTAAGGGATTACTTTCAATGAATTTCCCTGAAGAAATTCCTAATAAAGTCGTTATTTCATCACCTAATACACCTATTAATAGTATTAATGTACTGGCCTTAAACATCATTGAATGATTAATATTCATTAAGATAGTTTACATCATTAATATTTAATAAAGATGGAATTCATTGATTTTCAGAGCATGATTATTAATTTACTTTTAATAAGTAATTTATGAATTTATAGGAGTATATTTTATTTCGCACGCGTAAGCATCAGCTTATATCCGAAAATGGATAAGCGAGGAGTAGCTGAGGGAATAACCAATGACAGAGGAAAGGCCAGCAACCCTCGACCTCACAGCGGTCGAACTCGACGACCTCCTAGGGCTCTTCATAGGTATCATGTCTGAGAAGGCATGGCAGTACATGGGTATAAGACTCGCCCCGGGCAAGACTGAAGCTGATAAGGATATGGCTAAGGCGCAATCAGCCATTGACTGCGTTGCATTCCTCACGGAAAAAATCGCCCCAAACCTCTCACCCGATGACGCGAGGAGGCTGAGGGCTAGGATAACAGATCTCCAGCTAAACTACGTGAAACAAGTATAGCCGTCAGATCATGAAGCATACAAGCGCGTGCGTAAGGCTAATCATTCGCTTGTCGCGCGCGCTTCAGAAAGAGGATGATCTTTGAAATACTGGAGGTCCCCACGCATAGATTTGAGGAGGACTATTATACGCGCTCCTGGGGAGTGATCAGCCTCCGCCTGCCCATCTGGATCGTCAGGAACAAAGTGATGGATTACATGTTCCTCAACGAGGGCTTCAACGGCAGACAGGCGACAGAGCTGGGCTTCGTCAGCAAGGTTGTCCCGGATGCCTAGGTGGACGAGATTGGCTTGATGATAGCCAAGAAGATGCCCATCGCGCACGCGCGCGTATTTGCTTGCAGGATCTCGGGATTTAATTCGTTTGTAATGAGTCATCCCCAGTTTTCCTCGGTCCTCGCACGCTTAAAGCCATAGTCGAGGTACGCGCCCAATTCCTTCAGTACGGGTGAGTAAACGCTAAACCCTTCAAATGCCCCTGATAACTCATGAGTAACTTCGAGAAGATACATGGATACTCCCGAGATGAGCTTCTTGAGATGGATATCGACTCCCTCCGGAGCATACTCCACGAGAGGACCCACCACGGCATCGAGGTCATGATATACAGGATCCTGAAGGGAAAGTTGAAGAAGCCCCAAGACTTCGGTCTGCAGGCTAAGCGTCTCCTCGAGATCTGGGAGAAGAGGGGGCTGCCCAATGATACACCGGATATCCTGTGGTGTAAGAAAAATATCGATATGGCTCAGAGGCTCAACGCGGGAGAGCGGGTTGAACTCGGAACCGAGTTGCCTGAGCCTTTCAGCGAAAAGGAGCTGGAAGCGGTCAAGAAACTGCTCTTTGAGAGGAGGTCAATCCGCCAATTCAAGGACAAGCCGGTCCCCGATTGGATGGTCCAGGAGATCCTGTACGCGGGGCTGATGTCTCCGCAGGGCTGCAACGTGGACTCGAGGAGGTTCATTATTTTGCGGGATCCCGAGGAGTGGAAGCTTGTTAGTAGCGACATCCCAGTTGAGAACTGCGTCATGGTCGTAGTCTGTCAAGACATGAGGGGCTACAAGGCTCTGAGGTTCGACAAGCGGGTCCCCCAAAATATATTCTACGACGCAGCGGCTGCCGGTGATCACATCTGCTTGATGGCGCACGCCTTGGGTCTGGGTGCTTGTTGGATGACACACGGAGAGGAGACTCAGATTAAGCTGAGGCAACGCTTTGGGCTGCATGAGGATTTAGTGAGCCGGCTTCACATAATCGTGGGTTGGCCCGATGAGGCGCCCGTGAAGTCGATGAGAATGAGTCTAGATGACGCGATCCTCAACAAATAGAGCTTTAGCTAAGGCTGAAAAATAGGGCGTAGAGTGAGTCACACACACGTCAACCATGTAGCTACGAAGGAGCGACGGAGTGTGCGCGCGTGTGTTTTTAAATTACGCCCATACATTCTCTCACTGTAAGGGGCCTCAAGATGAATAATGTTGAGATCGTATCGGATGACTTGTACGTTGTAAAACAGGAGATGAGACCGGGATGGTATTGTTGCGTAATACTGGTATTCGGTGAAAAAAATATAGGTGTGGTGGATACCGGCTATGAAAACACTCCTGCGGATTATGTGTTTCCCTTGATTCAAGAGAAAGGCAGGAGCCTCAATGAGGTGAATCATATCGTCAACACTCACCGTGATGGTGATCATGTACGTGGGAACGCTGTATTCAAGGAAGGTACCGGGGCGACTATCTCCATTCACGAGCTTGAGCATGAGGCGGTGCCTACAGCGGATACAATAATACGAGACGGAGATCAGGTAAAGCTGGGGGATAGAGTCTTTACAGTTATCCATACCCCTGGCCATAGATCGGGTAGTATCTGTCTGATTGATCACAAGAATAAAACCCTGATCACGGGCGACTCTGTCTGCGGGGAGAGGGAGGACCTGATAAGGATGGATAAAGAAATCTACCTCGCCTCCCTGAACAAGTTGTATCAGATTGAAGCGGATACGATGATTATGTCCCACCCATTCCAACCAGCAGGTAAGAGTACTCTAGTCGGTGGCGAGGTGAAGGAAATGATTAGGGCAAGCATAGAGGTGGCTAAAAAACTCGTGCACGCAAACTGAATACAAATTATCGATGATTTTGTAAATATCTAGAAGAGAAGCGCGCGATTTCTCCGCTCGTAACTTATTTTCTGGTAAAAAATTTGTTTTGATATTATATTAGTCACTGTCGCGGTTTTTGTGTTTAGCAATCAGCATAATTTTTGTCACCTGTTTATCCGGGTTCTTTTCTAGGTATATCCCAGCGTTCGCACATGTTTGGAATACATTGATTCCGGTGGCCTCTGGGACCTCGATTAATCGCATGTCCTCTTCTTTCAGGGAACCTAGGTATTGTTTCGCTTTCTCTCTCAGGTTTTTATTCACTGTTTTTTGCCAGTATAATAAATTTCTGCACTGCGGTTCGCTCCACTCGGGGTGTCGTTTCTTCATTTTTTGGATGTGGGATTCGATGTCAAAGGTTTCCGAGATTAGATAATAGGGGGGCTGGTAATTTTCTGAGAATATCTCCGATGAGGGGGGACACCCCTCTTTTTTACCATAGTTGGGGCAGCCCTTGGGATGTCCGGGGTATGGTAATTGGCACCAGTAGCCATGTGCCCTGGTTTCTATCACTAGTTGCTCCGGTCTTAGTTGAATTATCACTCGATAGTCACACCCCCAGATGTGGTTTGTGATCAATTACGTTTCCGGTCGCGTACGTGATCAAGGCTTTCGTGCATGCGGTTGTGATGGTGATGAGGCTGAGGGATATGCCGAGGTAGGACCGGTTCAATAATATTCTCTCCCTGCCCCTGTACTCTTAATTTTTTCTCAAATAATATCAAGGATCGTACACATGGCTCGCGCGCGATAATGTGAATATGCTGTCGCTTGCTCGATTAAGGTTTAGCGAAGCCTTCGGATTTTCTTATTGCGTCCCTTAGCTCTTCTTCAAGTTTGTCTAGGTTCTTGAAGGCCTCAGATTTTCTCGCCTCGATGGCGGCGATGGCTTCTGCGCGATCCAATATTATCTTACATCTCTCGGCTGTCGCGATGTCGATCATCCTGCCGTCGAGTTCAACAGAGGCTGTACCTCTGGATACTCCCTCCTCGAATGCCTTCAAGGCTCTCTTCATGTATGAGATCTCCTCCTCTGGGATGGAGAAGCCTTTGTTCAGGTGGATGATTGGTGCGGGGTGGATGACACCTGCTCCTTTGAAGCCTAGCTTCCTTGAGTTGATGGCGGCTTCGTAGATCTTCTCAGGTTCGCCCCAGCTGAAGGGCTCGACGCCAATAAGCCCAATGGGTTGGATTCCGGCGGCGTAGGCGTCCATGAGAACCTTTGAGTTTGCGTACCAGAGCTCCTTGCCCTCACTTGTAGTATGGACACCCATCTCGCGGGTCAGATCCTCGGCCCCGACGCTTATGGTGACTATCCTCGGGCTCGAGCAAGCGATCGCGTACGCCTTTATCACTCCTAGGGCGCTCTCGACGGTGACAGAGATCTGGATGCTCCTAGGAGGTATGCCTCTGCGCTTCTCGAGTTCAACTATTACCTCCTCCCTAACCTTGACCTCCTCAGCCGATTCGACCTTGGGGAGGGAGACACAGGTGAGGCCGGGCCAGATCGATGCCTCTAGGTCCTTCACGGCCTGGCTGATGGGGCGGTTGATCCTCACCGAAACGTCTGAGCCTCCCTTGCCGACGAGGGGTATGGAGTCCTTGATGAGTGCTCGGGCAGTTTCCTTTTCGGCCTCGGGGACCGAGTCCTCGAGGTCCATGACGTAGCAGTCGGCC
>CAZIKD010000086.1:0-8160 GCA_964539725.1 uncultured Candidatus Bathyarchaeia archaeon
GTATACATTGCACCACAGGTCGATGGTGACGCTGCCCGAGAGCTCGACGACGTTATTTGGCTTGAGATCGAAGCCCAGCTTGTTGAAGCGAATGGTGGCGCCGTATTCCGCCCAGACTCTCTGTAGGTCGACATCCACGTCCACTAGGCCCAGGGTGCCGATGGCGACTATCCAGTCCACGAACTCGTCGATCCAATCGACGAAGCTCGGCATGTCGAAGTCCTTGCTGCCGGTGACGCTCACCGTCTTGGGGTGTGTGGTGCGCTGCCACCAGAAGTCGTATACCCTGTGCATGCCTGCCTCGCCCACACCTATCCCCACATGGTTCCCGTCTGTGAAGTCGACTATTGCGTTCACATTTCCTCCATTGTAGCCGAGGAGGTTGACCGCCCCCGCCAGCACCTGGGGGCTCAGCACTTTGAGGTTGCCCAGCCCGACTGTTAGCTTGTTTGCGTCCCCTGGTGGCATGTAGGGGAGATCCGTCGAGAATAGGACGGGGCTCAGCTCGATGCTCGTCACGTCGTCGTTCAGGTACTCGCTCATAGCGATGGAGAGAATTTCGTTGAGTTTGTTGATCACGTTCGCTGGGAGGTGATAGGTGTCGTTTAGCTCGACGTCGTCGATGGATGCTTCCACGAAGTCGACCTTGAACCGACGCGTGGCCTGGTTGAAGCTTGGTACGAGCCCGACGGTGAATTCGACCTCCAGCTCGAACTCTATGCCGCCTAGGACCTCGAATTTACATTCGCCGCGTACACTCATCTCGAGGCTGAGGTCGTTCTTGATCTGGAACTCTGGTGCCTTGTTGAGGCTGACCTCGTAGCCTATGTCCATGAACTCGCTGAGGCTAGCCGGGACGTCCGTTATGGGCAGGGTATAGGTCCCGGTGAAGGTGGGGAACTTGCCCATGCAGTGGCCGAGCTTGAGGAAGCTAGAGATGAGCTGCTCGTTAAGCTCCACGACCACGTCGTATCCGCCGGTCTGCATCAGTCGCTCACCTCCTTAGTCTTCACCCTACGGCCCTTCTCATCCACCTTTACATGGACGCGAATTGGCTTCCTACCCAGTACACGGACCAGTAGAGGGTACCTCTCCGGAGCCACGGAGACCTTCTCTCTAATGTCCTTTGAGATCTGGGCGCGCCACTCGTCCTTGACCTTCGTGAGGAATGTGTCATCAACCTCGACCCCCTCCGCCTTTAGAGTCCCCTCGAAGTCCGTCCGAAGCGAATTCTCAAGCTCCGGCTTCTCATTCAGATTCTTCCTGATGGCCCTCAGAGGCTCGAAGTCGAACCTCTCGAGCTGCTTTTTATCGACCCTTACCCTCTTCTTCATATACATGATTAGTAAACCCACATAGAATAACGCCTCCTTGGATATAATACCTTCGAAAATAGCTTATTTGGTTAAAATTATCCATATTATTGATTTATATTATTAATGAGTTCCAATTTAACTTTATTTTTAATACTTATTGGTGTCAGCTATTCTTAAAAAGTTAATCCCAATCGCGCAGAGTTGATGCACTTGCGTCGCGCGCGCGTACGTACACGTTTGTTAGATTCTCTTTATATCATCCGAAACAATGTCTCATCTTGGAGAACGAATTGAAGTTTGAAGAAGTATTAGAGAAGAGAAGAAGCATCCGAAAATACAAGGATACCCCCGTACCCAAGGAAAAAATATTAAAGATGCTAGAGGCTGCCCGAGTCGCTCCTTCGGCTAGTAATAGACAGCCATGGCATTTTGTAGTAGTCGAGAATAAGGAAACCATTAAAAAATTAGCTAAACAAGATTGGGCGGCTGGAGCACCGGTTATGATCGTTGGTTTAGCGGATCAAGCTGCGTCCCCAAATTGGTGTAGTAATGATCTCGGAATTGCATTTGAACACATCGTGTTGGCTGCAACAAATTTAGGACTGGGAACTTGTTGGATGGGGCAGACAGGTAGGGAAGAATTGGTTAGACGCCTGTTAGACATCCCGGATAGTTTCAAGGTTGTTGCAGTATTACCTGTAGGAGTACCTGACGAGACGCCGGCTGCTAAGGAAAGAAAGAATTTAGATGCTATTGTTAGTTGGGAAAAATACGGCTTAAAATCTTAATGACGCTTGTTTTTTAAAAAATCGCGCGCGCGATCGCCCACGAAGAGTTGAGGGAGTTTTTATACGAAGCCACTATCCTTGACTTCTATCTGGGTGACTGCGCGGCTTGGTTAAGGCGAAACTTTGGTACCTCGGCTACTTGGCTGGTAGTCACCTCATGATCCACGTTTACTCCACCCTCCTCCCGGTCCTACTCCTGCCATTCCAAGATGAGTTAAAAGTGAGCCTAGTCCAGCTCAGCCTGCTAGCGAGCATCCCACTCCTAGTGAACGTATTGATCTACGTCCCTGCAGGCATCCTCGCCGACAAGCACCCTGCAAAGGTTCTCACTGCCAGTTTCGCCATCACCGCCGCTGGAGCCTTCGCCATTCCGCTCTCCTACGACTTCGAGGCGCTTCTCTTCGGCTTCACGCTTCTCAGCGTGGGCTCGACCCTCTACCACCCCCCAAGCCTAAGGATGGCGAGTGAGTACAGCAGGGATAGGGTGAGTCTAGCCATGGGGATCCATAACATAGGGTCCAACATCGGCTTCGCAGCTGGTCCGCTCCTCCTCGGCCTTCTGCTGACAGGTTACGGTTGGAGGATAAGCTTTTTCATCTGGGGAATCCTGACCGTCGCAGCGACTGGTTTGACCTGGATATATACGACCAGAAACCTCAACGCCGCGGGGAACTCTACGAAGCGCTTCAACATGTCGGGAGGGCTCCGAATCATATTTACACGGGAGTTTTTGCTCGTTATCGTTATGGCTGCGTTGATCGAGGCAGCGATGAACAATATTTCAATATTCGCACCCGTTTACTTCACGAAGGAGATCGGTATGAGCTACAGCCTAACGAGCATAGTAAGTGGTCTGGCTCCGCTGGCGGGAATCGCAGGGAGCTTCGTCGGAGGCCTAACGGGAGACCGGTTCGGAAAGTACCGGGTAGCCATATTGGTGTCCATCACCATAGGGGCGGTCTTACTCGCCATGCTCAGCACCATCATTTTTCTCATCATTGTGGGGCTATATGCTTTCTACCGCTTCCTTCAAGCCGCCTTCATGCCCCTCCTGAACAGCATCATTGTTGCTAACAGCAACAAGGAGAATCTGAGCCTCTCCTTCAGTTTCACCTTCGTCGCCGTCAGCCTCGTTGGATCAGTATCGACCACGGGGCTGAGCATCCTCATCGAATCATATGGGACGCGCATCCTGTTCCCGACTTCGGTTGCAGCACTCATTCCCTGCATCGCCTTGATCTATATCATCAGTAGACGAGAACCGAAGGCTAATCGATGAGGTGTATGTCTGAGCGCGCGTGTAGGCGTTGAAGCTAATAATATCGACGATTAAGATCGCGCTACGTCCAAACAGGCTTTATCTGAGTTAATGATTCTAACCTGAGACCTTGACTAAACAGGCGCGATTGGCTCTCACCATACTGGCGGCTATCTGCCTGACCTACTTCGTCGAGAGCTTCCTACGCAGCGCCGCATCGGCGCTCGCACCCCTGCTGATAGTCGAGCTGGGGATAAGCCGTGGCGCCATGGGGCTGCTCATCACGGGGTATTTCCTAATCTACGGGGTGATGCAGCTACCCGCTGGAGTGCTGGCGGATGTATTGGGGCCACGCAGATCGATCCTCTGGTTCACCGCTTTAACATGCGTGGGAAGCCTGCTATTTTGGTTGAGCTATAGATATGAGCTCTTACTCGCCGCCCAGGTAATAATCGGCGTTGGGACCAGCGTGTTCTACATCAATGCCGTCACCCTTGTGACTCGCTGGTTTCCCCCGGAGAAGAAGGCGACCGCCATCGGGGTCCTGAGTGCAAGCATGGGGATAGGCAGCTTCGCGAGTTACATGGGGTTCCCCCTATCCACCACGCTTTGGGGGAGCTGGCGGGAGCTCTATCTAGGGATGTTAGTCGTGCTCTTAGCAAATTGGGCGATAAACATCTTCATTCTGAGGGATAGCCCCCAATCCATAGCTCTCGCGAAGAGGGAGAGGAGGAACATCATTGGATCCTTCAGGGAGACCCTTGCCGACAGGCGCTTCCAGCCGATGTTATTCACCTATATCCTTCTGGCTTTCAACTATGTGCTAATTTCATGGGGCAGTCAATTCTTCATCGAGGCCAAGAAGCTGGTCTACGTCGAAGCGGGGTTGGTCACAAGCCTCGGCACCGTGGCGGGTTTCCTCGGCTGCCTCGTTATGGGTGTGATCAGCGACAGACTCAGTAAAAGGAGACTCCCCCTAGTGGTCTTCTTTGGGCTCTACCTCGCCTCCCTAATCGCGCTCGTCTTCGTGCCCGCGGGTCTCTCGGTCGCCGTGTATGCGGGGCTATGGGCGTTGATGGGGGTTGGAACCAGCGTCTGGGTCCTCTTCTTCAGCATGGTTGGAGAGGTGCTCCCTGCGAGGAAGGCGAATATTGGCCTCGGTCTCCTCAATGGGTTCAGCATCATATTCTCGAGCTCAATGACTCCGCTCTACGGCAGCATAGTGGATCAGACGGGGAGCTTCTTCATCCCCAACCTGATCAGCATAGGGTTCGCTGCTCTGACATTCACCATCCTGTTACTGGGCACGAGGGAAACCTATGGAAACATCATCAAGGACTGACTAAACAAGGCGCTCGCTCACGCTGCCGTTGACTCAGTTGATCATCAGCTTCTCCACAGGAACCCCTAGGCGCGGATCTCCCGAGCGGTACGCGTCTGATGAAGGTATTAATAGGGAGTCGGTGATCACTCCAACGAAACCGATGATCGAGGATCTTCTGAAGAGACTTGACGACCACTATACCCTAGAGAAGCTTGAGGAGATGATAGCCATCCCCTCCATCGTCAAGGAGGAGAAGGCGCTAGCAATCTACTTGGAGGCGGAGCTCGAGAGGTTTGGATTTGACACCGAGCTTCATGAGGTGCAGCCGGGTCGCCCCAACGTCTACGCCAGGCTCAAGGGCGATAAGAAGGGTAAGCGCCTAGGCTTCTGTGGCCACACCGACACCATCCCCGTTGTGGCGGGTTGGGAGACCGATCCTTTCAAGGCGGTGAAGAGGGGAGGTAGACTCATTGGCCTCGGCTCAAATGACATGAAGGGCGGCATCGCCTGCATCCTGAATACTCTGCGGGCCTTCGCTGAGTCGGGTCACTCCTTCAGCGGCGAGCTCAGCTTCGCGGGGGTCATTGATGAGGAGGCCTACGGCGAGGGGGCGAAGGCGATGCTGAAGACCGATTACGGTGGAGTAGACGCAGTTATACTCGGTGAGCCAGACACGGGGGAACCAGACAACGTGACGCCGCTGGGCATCACGGGTAAGATCCTGTACGACATACATGTAAACGGAAAGGCGGCCCACGGCTTCAACCCCGAGGAAGGGGTGAACGCCGTCGAGGAGGCGGGAGCAATCCTGGCCAGCCTCCCCCGCCTCAATCTCAAAAAGCACCCCCGATTCGGTCGAGGTAACTACAGCACCCTCAAGATTGAGGGCGGCTACACGGTCTACAGCGTCGTTGTCCCGGAATCGTGTAGATTCGAGGTCAACCGCCTTCTGGTCCCCGGCGAGAGCGTCGAAACCGCCATCGAGGACATGGAGCGCCTTATCGAGGGCCTCGGGCTGAGAAGCAGGATCGAGGTGAGGACCAAGCCTCCTATCTATGCTGGTTACGAGTTGAAGAGAGGCGAGCCGATCGTGGAGATTCTTGACGAAGCCTACCGGGAGGTCTTCGGGAAGGCCCCCGTGTATGGCTACGAGAAGAGCATCACCGACGCGAATACTATCACCGGCGAGAGAGGCATCCCCTGCGTCCACCTCGGGCCCAAACCGGGTGGCTCGCATCAGGCAAACGAATACGTTGAGCTAGACTGGCTGCCAAAGGTCAGCAAGGTATACGCCTTGATGGCGGCGAGGTTCCTAGCATAGAGTGCACACACGCGCGCCCTGCCCCAGCTCTAGTTCCTGCATCTGCTCCAGCTTCAGCTACCTTGGCAGGTGTATTCTCATCCACTAAGCTTCTGAAGATCCTATCCACCCCTAGGGTTAGCGTCAAGCCGAGGTCAGCATACCACTCATACCCATGAATTCACATTCAACTCGCGCGCGCTTTATATTTTGAATCCTCTTAGAAGGGAGTCGATGTCTGCCCCCAGTTGCTTCCCTGAGTAACCTCCTTCCAGGACGAAGAATGTAGGTCTTTCTAGTGAAGCGATTTTCTCGCCAATCTCATAATAGGTTTCCTCTGTCAGACCGAGTGAGGCTAGATCCCCTGAGTGGGAGTCGAATCCGGCTGATACGGCGACGTATTCGAAATCGTGTTTATTCGCTTCGCGAAGGGCGTCGTCGAGCGTCCTCAGATAGATCTCTTGCCCGCAGTCGCTGATTAGGGGATAGTTGAGGTTATTACCCGTTGACCTTTTGCCTGTCCCCGGATAAATGAATTGTCGATGCAAAGAAACGTATACAATACCATCGTCATTGTGGAATATCTCTTGTGTCCCGTTTCCATGGTGGCCGTCTATGTCGAGTATGAGCGTCGGCTTGCCGAGGTGCCTCACGGCGATGGCTATGTTGTTCAGGTAGCAGAATCCCCTGGTTGAGGCACCGAGTGCGGGGCCGTTCCTGCCTGTGTGATGTCCGGGGGGCCTCATCAACGAGAACCCGTTATTCTCCGCCGCGACTATTGCTCCGCCTGCCGCGGTCCTCGCGTACTCGTATATTCCTTCGTAGGCTGGGGTGTCTGGGTCCTCAATCCTTCCATCTTTGAGCCCCTCAAGGTACTCCTTACTGTGAACCCTCAACATGGTATCCTCCTCCGCCGGCTCAGGTTCCATGAACTCGTATCCGCAATCCCTTAGTACCTCATAGGCTTCCTCGATCCTCACGGAGTTTTCGGGGTGGTAAGGAACACCGTACTCGAGACATCTTCTAGAGAAGATAATTCTGGTGCCCACTAAACATCATACCCTGTACCATATGCTACCGCAAGAATCTACTTGAGTGACTTCGCCAGTTGGTTTCCAAGGTTCCTGCATTCGTTTAACACTTGTTCGCTTGGCGACCCATACGATTCCACTGGTTTCCCCACCAGGGTACCGACGCGGCTGAAGAGGCTTAGAGAGTCCTTTGCCCTGCCTCCTCCGCCGTGGCTGTAGAAGACCGCATAGTTCTTCCCCGTGTAACCCGCTTGGTTCCGGTTGAGGTACCAGTCATCCATGAAAGTCTTCAGGGTCCCCGCCATGTAGCTGAAGTAGTCGGGGGTCCCGAAGGCGACGCATTGGTATTTGGGGAAATCCGTTACGGGGAACCGCTTCTCATTTGCGTTGTGGAGGGTCACCTCGCATCCCCCCGCTTTTAGTCCCTCGGCGACGGCCTCAGCCATCTTGCCCGTGTTACCATGCTGCTGCGAGTGGTACAGCACAAGTGCCTTAACCATAAGCATCTGAGTAATTGAAATTTCAGAATATTTCACGGTATCGACTTACGTATTTTCCTATTCAAGGCGCTCGCGCTCGCGCACATATAAAATATGTAGTCTGACAATAATTGCAAGAGGATCATTCAATGGATTACGATTTAGTGATCCACGGAGGGGTCATAGTAGACGGATCTGGAAGCCAAGCCTTCAGAGCAGATATAGGGATTAGAGACAGTAAGATAGCCGGGATTGGATCGATTGATCCAGAAAGCGGCACATCAATAATAGAGGCTCAAGGTCTCGTTGTGGCACCAGGCTTCATCGACATACATAGCCACTCGGATATCACTTTAATCGTGAATCCGAAAGCTGAGAGTAAGGTTAGGCAGGGTGTAACCACAGAAGTTGTAGGGAACTGTGGGGGATCTGCTGCACCACTAAAAGGTCTCGCAATCGATCAGGAGGCGAAACGATTCGGCGTAAAGGCTGATTGGAAGTTCTTCTCCAAATACTTTGAGAGACTCGAAGAGGGAGTCGCAGTTAATGTCGCATCCCTCGCCGGCCATGGAACCATAAGGCAATGCATCATGGGCATGGAGGATAGAACCCCCACCTCAATTGAGCTTGATGAGATGAAGATTCTTGTAGATGAAGCGATGAG
>CAZIKD010000087.1:0-8048 GCA_964539725.1 uncultured Candidatus Bathyarchaeia archaeon
GTGAAGGATATGTACATTACAGCGATCCTTGTCCCGGGTTAACGCCTTTGTTCTGATCGCGCGCGCTCCGTATTCTTGGGATTCTCTGACCTCCTATTGGTATCCATCCCAAACTTCTGTGAGTGCTCTCATTGATCCGTCGCTAGTCTGGATTGTAATTGGGAAGGTAGGTAAGTGTGTGCGCGCGCGAGAGGCCTTGGGCAGCGACGCCCTACAGCGCTGGGTGCAGGAGAACGGCGTCGAGCGCGCGCCACGAAACTGATTAACCCTCACCACAACCTAATAGAGAGGCACCGTGAAGCAAGATGTATAAGACAAGCGTGAGGAGTCTTAGCCTACAGATTCTGCTCTCGATCTTAGTTTTAACCATCCTTCTAGCCGCATCGATTTACAACATCGCCTCCCTCGCCAGCTCATTTAAGACGGCTAACCCCACACAGACTTTTAACGGCGCTCGCGAGAATTTACACTGAAGAAGTGGGAACAGAACGTCGATGGGACGAAATCGTATTGAATGGAGATGAAGGTGAAGTGAAGGTACTCTTTGTAGCTGGGCGCTGGGCTCAAGACATCGAAAAATCTGAGAGACTCAAGGAACTCAGAAAACACGCGAAGGTTGACGTTGCCCTCACGGGCGACGAGAAACAGCTTATAGAGAAGGTGAGGGATGTCGACATCATCATCACAGGTGGCTCGATCACTGCCACCGTCATCGACGCAGCCCCTAGGCTCAAGATGATCCAGACGACAAGCGTTGGCTTCGACTACATCGATGAAGGAGCCGCTGCAGCTAAGGGTGTAATCATCTGCAACGTCGCCGGAGTCAATGCGAACAGCGTCGTCGAACTGGACTTCGGGATGATACTGGACATAGCCCGAAGAATAGGCGCCCACAACCGCCTGATGAGGGAAGAGGGCTGGGGCAGAGTCGAGGTTGAGCGGCAGGTCGAGATCAGAAACAGCACTATCGGCATCGTTGGCTTAGGCGCGATTGGGAGCAGAATGGCCCAATTCGCTACACAGGCATTCAGTATGAAGGTGCTCGCCAACGACCCTTATATCACGGAGGCGAGGGCCCAGCAGTTCAACGCGGAGCTTGTAGACATCGAAACCCTGTTCAAAGAGTCTGACATTGTAACGATTCACGTTCCACTAAACGACGAGACTCGCCACATGATCGGTGAAAGGTTACTGAGGCTCATGAAGCCCACGGCGATCTTCGTCAGCAGCGCCAGGGGCCCGATCGTTGATGAGGAGGCGCTGATTAAGGTTCTCAGAGAGAAGAGGATCAGCGGGGCCTGTCTAGACGTCTTCGAGGTCGAGCCACTCCCAAAGGACAGTCCCCTACGGAGCCTCGACAACGTTTCAATTGTACCCCACATTGGGAGCACACCAGGAATCATGGTCGAGATGAGGGAGACCGCAGTATGGAATGTACTCAGGGTCGCGAAGGGGGAGCCACCCCTGAACATTCAGACGCCGAAGGTCTACTACACGAGCCCCAAGTGGTCCCATTAATCTCGAAACATGCTAACAAAACCAGGGTCAAGCTCACCGGAAAGTCAAAAGCATAGGTGAATGAACCTCAGGTAGAGGAGATGATGAGGAAACGTCCCTCATTCCCATAATCGGGGTTGATGCCATCTACGGCGCTCGAGTTCGTCGTCGCGCGCTCTCTCTGAGCCCAGATACGAGGTCAAGGGCCATTAGCGGGGCTCTCAACTAGATAACGCGCGCACTGGGTCGATAGTGGACGTCCACGCTGAGTATGGTATATTTAGTAGCAACGATATCATCCTTTGGAGATTGATTTGTCTGAGAGAGTAAAAACTCTAAAAACATTCGCCGAGTTGGTCTTCGGCAGGTTCGATAACTCAGTAAAGGATCTGAAAGAGACCGAGGCCGAGTGGAAGCCAATGGGTGAGGCGAACAACATCAAATGGATCCTAACACACCTGTCCCAACAATGGAATATGGGAGTGACGAGGGCTATCAAGGGTGATCCAACCTTCAAACCCGCCGGTTGGCCGGATGATTACGTAGGCAACAAATCTTACTCGCTGGAGAAGATCATGAAAGATCTTAAACAGGGAAGAGAAAAGGTATTGGAGGCCCTGGACAAGCTTAACCCAGCGGATCTGGATGTCGACATAACCACACCCCGTGGAGTGAGGAAGCGTGAGACTATGCTCATGATGCTGTTGTCTGAGATACCTCACCATGAGGGGCAGATCGCCTACATCAGGGGTATGGTCGGACGCAGGAAACAGACCGAGCCTAGTTTCCTTGAGTAGTGGGGCTCATTTCACGCGCGATTCAGCCCAGTGAGATGTACGACGCCATGAAGGATGAGCCATCCTGTCCGATGGAAGATAGGGATACAAGTGCCACGTTCTGTCGACTGATCATTGTGAATTGACTCGAAGGGAAATCGAATATTCTACCCGTCCTTCCCCCCACGGTTGCGACACAGCCTGTAAACTTTACTGAGCCAAAGTTTGCTAGGGCTCCCACACGTCTACCAATTGTCGGGCGTTCCACCACCCACTCCGCTGACAGCATCTGAGATCCGTACACCACACTCGTCTGGTAAGATTCCCCCGTCGTTTCATCACTGATAGTTATTGACCAGGTGTTTGTATCGGCATCTCTTAGAGTAATTGATGCCTTGATGTCGTCTCCAGGTCTAATGTGCATGGTAGTGATTGTTATTGGCAGATCGGGTAGAAGTTCATACCATATCGAATATGACGAGGCCCCGTTTAGGGAGTCGTGCTGGGTTCCTACCTGGATCAACGTTTGGTCGAATTGTCCCCCAACGCCGATCCACGCCGCGGAGTAGGAGAATCCGAGGGTTGGGGTTACGCTTGGTACGGCCCATGAAGCTGCGACGCCAGTGACTGTTGGTTGAGGGTTCTTCAGCGAAGATGAGACAGAGTATCCCGACCAAGCGCTGCTTGTGATCACCTGCGTCGGCTGGGGTGACAGTATGCTTGGCATAGTTAGGTGTATGATAATCGCCGCAGATAGGATTATAATAAATAGGATCCCAATAGCTTCAATAGCCCTTACACGCTGAGCTCTGGGTCTTGCCTCCTGTACACCAGGTTCCTGTGTTTGAGGTTGTATAGCTTCGATTTGGGCTCCACAGTATGAGCAGAATGCCGCGTCTTCTGGGTGCTGCTTCCCACAATTTTGACAGAATGGCATTTCTGTTTTTGGATCGATTTACTTTCTTATTAATCATGCCGTGAGCGCTAGTTTTTTGCCTAAATCATAAGCTTTTTGCAATAGTTTTCCGTTGGTTTGAACATCCCCCGCCTTATCTGCTCTACCGTAGACCGATCCCACGAGATTGGCCTTGACATAGGCAAACGTATCCTGGAAAGAGCGCAACGCATTGATCCCTCCTGAAACGAACACATCCTCGTCTTCATAAGTAAGGATCACGCCGACGTCCTTCCCGGTAAATGCGTAACCGCCTTGGCCGTGTATCGCATATGTTCGATCGATGAATAATTTCATCTGCGCGGATACGTTGAACCAATAGACAGGAGTCGCAAATATGATCCCCTGTGCCTCTTTGATTTTTTGATATAATGGTTGCATATCATCTTTGATTACACACCCAGCCTCTGGTCTGGTTCTGCATGAGTCACACGCGTTACAGGGAGCGATCTTTAGATTGCCTATTGCTACTACATCCGCTTCGCCGCCTTCGGCTTTGACTCCTTCAGCGGCTCTTAGTGCCAGAATGGTGCTATTGCCATTTATTCGCGGGCTTGCCGCTAAGATCAAGACTCGTCTTATTTGCTTCATGTTCAGAGGCAATGAGTTTTAAGTATTTCAACCTTGTTTCGCATGCGCGGATAAATTTAAATTGAGGTGGTCGAATCACATCTTAAATTTCGAGACGTACCTTGATCTTGCAGGAGATCTGCATGAACTTCGACGATCTGCTGGTCGAGACTGAGGATAGGATTTTTACCGTGAAACTGAATCGGCCGGATGTCCTTAATGCGATGCGTGAAAAGACGTTCTACGAACTCGATGAGGTTCTAGAAGTTTTCGCGAACGACCCCGGATATGGGGTTATGATAATCACCGGTGTAGGGGAAAGGGCCTTCTCGGCGGGTGGAGATGTCAGGGTCTTGGAGACACTGACTAGCAAGGAGGCGTTGTCGTTCGCGCAGCTGACGCATAGGGTTCTGGATAAGATAGAGTACACTGATAAGCCGGTCATCGCCGCCGTTAATGGATTCGCCTTCGGGGCGGGTTGTGACCTCGCAGTCGCGTGTGATCTGGTTGTAGCATCCGAGAAGGCCGTGTTCGGTGAGCCCTCTGCGGGTTTAGGCATTACTACGCCGTTCGGTGGCACCCAGAGACTGCCGAGGATAATAGGTCCGAAGAGGGCTAAGCAACTCTTCTTCACGGGGGACTCCATCGACGCGGAGACAGCATATAGATTTGGGTTAGTCCACAAGGTTGTCAAACACGATGAGCTGCTGACTGAGACCAGGAACTTGGCGGAGAAGATCCTTTCGAAGGCGCCGATAGCGGTCAGGTACCTCAAGAGACTCGTCAACCTCAGCATGACTAGTAGCCTTAGGGATGGGGATGAGGCGGAGATGGATCTGTACTCCAGATGCTTCGACACGGAGGATAAGAACGTGGGAATGAGGGCCTTCGTAGAGAAGAGGAAGCCGGTTTTCAAAGGAAGATAATATCATAGAATATGTGTTTGGTTTTGCCGAGTGCATAATCCAGTTCCACACAAATTTTTGAAAGCGTGTCGCGCGCGTGCATCCTCGGAACCCAGCTATTAGCCTCGCCCTGGAGGTATTTTGGGAGCAACTGGGCCTCTTCGTTAAGAGGCGTTTCAATAGTTTGATGGCCTCGTTCCTAATCGCGTGCACGAAAGCAATCCCGATTAAAGCAGTAGTAGCCAATAGAGGTAGAGGGAGAGTGTGGCCAGGAATAGCAGGGCCCAGACTACTCTGTTCCAGTCGTATATGTCCTTACCATTCATCGCTTTCAGGGGGATGCTGTCAAACAGGGACATCAAGAGGCACATCCCGAGCCCTATTCCTCCGATGTATGGGACGCCCATCACTAGGAACGCGTAGAAGACCGCGGCGAGCCCCAGCCCGATCAGGACGGATGAGGAGGCGAGCATGCCGATTACTCGTTCGCTGAGGTTGGCTGCATGGTGGACGTTTTTGCTAGGTGAGGAGAAGGGGGTCTTGAAGATCAGTGTCGAGGCTAGGAACGTCGCGAGCCCGAAGAACCATATCCTGTGCTCGGTCCAGACGCCTCTGCTCCGGGCGATCATTGTGATGAGGACGTTTTTGGTGAATTCGACTACGATGCTCGTCGCCAGTACAACGGGCACCATGATGATGAACTGCTCCAGGGAACCCGCGTTTGAATAGCTGAAGGCGAAGGTCAGCACCGATAGGGAGACGGCGTAGGCGAATGTCTCCTTCCTGGTCAGCATGAAGATCGAGCCCGTCCTCTGCTCGATCGTCAACTCGCTCTTGGAGGCGATGAAGTCTTCGAACCACTTCTTCACAAACTCGGGCATGAGTGAGTTGAGCTTGTCCCCGAGCCAGTTGAGTGGCATGCCGGCGGAGTTGCTTGCGACGAAGGCGACCCCCACTAACGCGACCGAGGCTACGGCTGTTTCAGCCGGGGGGACCCATACATTCGTGGTGATGGTGACCTTGGTTGGGATCCCCACTGTGGCGTCTTTGCTGATTGCCCGTGCCTCGAGTGTATGGACTCCCATGGATAGCCCTGAAAAGGTATAGCTGTTTACCTGAGTGGTCTTGATCCATTGTCCATTGTCGATGCGCACCTCATAGTAGGCTACGTCGGTGTCCGCGCTATGGTAGCGCATCGTGACCCTGTTCGTCTCTAGGCTCTCTCCATCGATCGGTGTGTCTATCATCATCTTCTCCGCTATCGCCGCGGAGTATAATGGAGCGAAAGCAGCGCCCCATCCGCCGGATCCCTGGATTACCGAGATGTTGTTGTCGCTGAAGATGCCGAACAGATGGCCGCCAGTTCCAGTCGGCGGGATGTAGTTGTGGTTCTCGTTAGCGTTGAGGGTTCCTGACCACACTAGGGCTTTGTTAGCGGTCATGTCCCTTATCTCAACCCTTGTTCCATCCTGATACGAGAAGGCCCAGATGCCACCCACGCCGTCCGGAGGCGACTCGCGAGCATAGGTATAGAACTTTGTACCTACCCCTGTCCCGCTTTGATCCGGCACACCAAGGAATCCGTAGTACTGTTGGATCCAGAAGGTCTCGTCGGTGACTGTTACGGTGTCTGTACTTGTGACCTCGATATACTTGTTCACGCCAATTTTTGTCCGATCGATGTTTGCCCATTCGCCGTCGTTCAGCTTACCGCTGTAAATCGTGTCGCCGCCAATGTACTTGACTGTGACCGTGTTTCCATCCTTGTATGAGTGTATATGGATATTATCACCGGGGGTTGAGGCGCCGTACCAACCCGCGAATAAGTAAAAGTGTGTACCAGACCAGAGCCCGGACTCGGCAGGAACAGCGAAGCATCGGTCGCTGTAGAACTCAACGGAGATCGGTTGGTCGCTTGTGAAGTGCAGCCACTTCTTCCCCCATGTGGGGTTCTCGACGCGGTTGTGGCCACCGGGGCCATTAAGGGAGAACTGGGAGAGAGGAACCCATGCCTTTCCATTCCACTCCGTGACGGTGACGCTTGTGGTTCCCCTGCCGTAGGAGAAGACTATCACATCTTGGTCTTCCGCCACGTATGAATAGAATTCCTTCGAGACACCTCTGAAGGAATCGTCGGCTGCGAAGTAACCCATTATATTTGCAGAGACGGGATCCCCCATGAGAACCGCATATGGTTTGTCTCCGACCGCGTGGTACACCCCTTTTCCAGGTTTGAAGAAGTATTGGGCACCCTTATCGAGTGACTTGGTGGTGAGTTTCGTCCCATTGCTGCTGTAGATGCTCACGGTCAAACCGTCTTGGTAAGAGAAGATAATTACATCTCCGAAGGAGTAGAAGACTGTCTTGAACTCTTTCGCCGCGTTAACCTCAACCGGGATCGAAGCAATCACGCATATTAACGCGAGGCAAGTAAATGCAAACGCGCACTTCATTGAAAATGGATGCCACATAAATTTTGATGGCCATCTCCTCTTTTCACCCATAAACAAGCAGAAATTACCCCTCCGAGCGAAGTTAATTTACCACTAAAAGATAGTTAAGTTTTTGGTATAATATTGCTCACAATCATGCACTAAGATCTGATATTATGTTGAGAGGGGTATTTGAGATAATCGCGCGCGCCGCTCTTTCTTGTAGCTGTCGACGACTTTGCTGATGGCGCGCCCGCCTCGTGAAGTCAAACCTAGGGTTATCAAGGAAGAAGTTTATTATTGTGCTGGGTGTAGATCCAAAGACATTGTTGAACACCGATGCATTCTCCGCCGCGCGCGCGATGGGGGCAAAGTTGCACCCTTTTAAAACCTAACAGCTCCATTTTGATCTGTTCTGAAATGACTAGGAGATATACGATCTTTGGGCTCGTTGGCGACGGCATCGCCAGCGAGATAGTGCCAGAGGCCATGAATGTGCTGAGGGCCGTGAAGTAGGTGTACGGTTTTGATCTTGAGGTCCTCGGGCTGTACGATTTTGGTGCCAAATACTGGGTCGACCACGACTTGAGGCAGGGCTGGGACCCCGCCATCACGGAGGGACTCATCCGCGATTTCGACGCAATATTCAAGGGACCCGTGGGGCTGCCGGGTCTACTCAGGAAGCTCCCCGGTCCGAACCTACCAATCAACATGAGGCTCGACCTAGACCTCTACGTCAACATAAGGCCGTGTCGACTTAGGCCGGGCGTCGACAGCGTCCTGGTGGGGAGGAAGCCGGGCGAACATAGATTACATTGTCCTCAGGGAGAACTCTGAACAAATGTACGCGGGGATCGGCGGGTATCTAAGCCGAGGCGGCGTGACCGAACTCGCCATCGACGACTACGTCCAG